>JAFYBB010000105.1 GCA_017540445.1 Clostridia bacterium
CAATTCTGTTTATTTATCGTGCGACCGTTCTGTTCCCTAATGAACATTACGGCAAATGACACTATCAATGTAATCATATTTCAGTTCCTTCTTTCCCTGTAAATAGTTCCTCCTTTTATTATTCCGCTGTACGCGGATTATTGTTGCCTCTGATACACCATGCCGGCACAGCCGATATGGTGTATCGTATTATCCTGAAAAACACACTCCATCGTTGGAAAAGGAATACGTGTCTGCAAATGCCATCACCTTTGACGCGATTCAACGGGGCGCCTGCATGTTCAGGAAAGCAACTTACGTAATGGATCGAGGCTAAGGTCGCCAAACGTATCGGTTATGGCTACAGGAACGATAATTATTTCGCCTCATCCATTACCTTTATTATGTGTGTATTATACCATACTGGTATCGCCTGTGTCTACCGTACAGGACAGCACTTTTTTTTGCTGGTCCAGTATCGACCCCATTATAGCGTCTGTGGCGGCGCCGCGTCAACAATCCCCTGTCAAAAAGTGGTTGCCCGAACGGCGGTGATATGATAGAATAAAAATACAAACACCGCGTGTGAGGATGCGATGGAAAATGACACTGTTTAAGAAGAAGGAGCCCCGGGAGCCGAAGAAGCGGCGGCTGCAGATCCACGAGGCGACCCACGAGAACGACATCCGCTACCGGGGCCCGCTGTCATTCCAGCATTTCCAGATCCTCGGCTGGCTGTGCATCGTGCTTTCGCAGGTGGTCATACTGATGAAGCTGGGCGGGCGCATCGACGCGCAGTTCGCGACGGACACGGCGGGCACGATGCAGCTTTTGAGCAACCTCGCGGAGTTCTCGCTGCCGTTTCTGTTGATCGCCAACTTCGCGCAGATCATCGACGACAGCAACGGCTACAGGAAGCTGCTGATCCGGAACATCGCCGCGGCGGCGGCGATCTGCGGGGTGTTCTACCTGTTCTTCTACCGCTATTTCATCGGCGGGATCCAGGCGCTGATCGACGACCCGACCCAGGCGATGCCCCTCGGAATGACGGTGGTCCGGGAGGTCGCGGCATACGGCTTCTACGACTTCAACATCTTCATCGACCTGCTGCTGTGCACGCTGGTGATGCTGTTTTTGAACTACCGGCCGAAGCGCGTGTTCACCGGCCGGTGGGTCCACGTGTTCCGGGCGTTCGCGCTGCTGCCCATCGCCTACGAGGTGGGCAGCATGGCGCTGAAGATCCGGGCGGCGATGGGCCAGATCGAGGTGCCGGTCTGGGTGTACCCGCTGCTGACGGTGAAGCCGCCGATGACCTTCGTGCTGTTCATCGTGCTCGCGCTGTTCGTCAAGACGCGGGAGCTGCGCTTCCGCAGGCACGGCAAGACCCACGAGGAGTACACGGCGTTTCTGCGGACACGGCGCAACGCGTGGCATTTCTCCATATTCCTCGCGATCATGATGGTCGTCGTCAGCGTCGTCGATTTCGGCGTCGTGCTGGGGTTCTCGGTGGGCGAGGGCGTGTCGTCGCTGGTGACCCGCATGGAGGACCTGGAAGGCGCGGAAACCGAAGTCGACGCGGCCCCGACCGACGGGGCTCCGACCGACGCGGGCGCGACCGACGCGGCCCCGGAAGCGCAGAAGATATCCGTCGAGGACATCATCGCGCTGCTGGAAACCGAGGTCTTGCCCTCGCCGACGCCGAGCGCGGAACCGCAGACCCGCCCGCTCACCGAGGAGGAGCGGGAAGCGGCGCTGCAGGAGTATATTGAATCCGAGGAGATGATGTCGGCCGTCGAGAAGGGCACGCTCATCGCGACGGCGGTCGGCTTCGGCGGGTCCATCAACCTGATCATTCTGGCCCCCTTCGTCCTGCTGTTCTTCTACACCCGCAAACCGAAGTTCCCGTGGATCAGCCTGCTGATCCCGCTGGCGGGCATCATACTGATACTGTTCGTCTACTTCGAGGGCGTCCACCAGCTGCTGCTTAACCTGCCAATGAAAAAGGTGAGCGTGCAGGAGCTCCTGGAATACCAGCAACTGCTGTCCGCCATGCTGATGTGAGGCTGAACGGATATCAAATCTCTGAGATAAACTGAAAGAGGTGACCCCCCGGTGTTCGCTTCCCTGCGAAAGAACCGTCGCAACGTCCCGCTGATCGGCGACATCGTCTTTTCCATGCTGACCCTGCCGGTGGCCTCGGCCTATCTGGATGAGTGGGTGAACGAAAACCTCATGGAGCAGGAGCCGGAAGCCAGCCTGTTCCTGCTGATGCTGGCGTTCTGCGTGGTCGTGGGCTTCGCGCAGCTGTTCCGGGCCTTCCGCCTGCGGGCGCGGGGGAAAGCGGATTTCAACCTGCACCTGATCCACGGGATCGTCTTTCTGGCCTGCGCCGCGCTGCTCGGCGTCTTCGGGTATACCCGGTGGGTCGTGATCGTCATTGGGGTCGCCTATTGGCTCACGCTGATCTCGGGAAGGGTCCTGTCCATCGTGCGCAGGCGCAGGGTGTGGAACACGATCGCGAACGTGGTGCTGATCCTCGCGTCCCTGATCGCCCTGGGCGCGATGTTCCTCCCGGGATACGACGCGATCTTCATAGCGGTCATGTTCGAGTGCTTCCACGCGCTGCTGACGATCTTCGTCGTCGTCTTTTCGAAGCTGAAACTGGGCGTGCTGAAGGAGATCATCAAAAAGACCTACGCGTTGGAGATCATCCTCTGCCTGCTGCTGCTGATCTTCTGCTGCGCGTGGCTGCTGACGTTCACGGAGGAAGGGCTCCCGACCTACGGCGACGCGCTGTGGTACTGCTTCGCGGTGGTGACCACCATCGGCTTCGGTGATTTCACCGTCACCACGATCTTCGGCAGGGTCATCAGCGTGATCCTCGGCATCTACGGCATCGTCGTCGTGGCGCTGATCACGTCCATCATCGTGAACTTCTACGGCGAGATGAAAAAGACGGAGACCGGATCGAAGGACCCGGGCGCGCCGGCATCATAGCGTATTCACCGAAACGGAAAGGAGCGCGAGCCCATGGCAGTATTCACATCGTCGGCCTTTGCGATGCGCAGGAATCTGATCCTCGAAGCGCTGCGGGACGCGGGGGCCGTCAGCCCGGAGACGGCGAAGGCGCTGGAGGAGACCGGGCTGGTCAACCCGGAGATGTTCGCGGAATACACCCAGCAGCTGGTCGACATGGGCGTGATCCGCAGCACGGCCGACGGCCGGTACTACGCCGACTGACGCCGCGTCAAAACCGCAATGGCATTCTATACAGGACAGGAGGGGCGGAGGGGCGATGACATGAAGGAATGGACGCGCGAGGCGCGATACAGGGTATTGAAGGACCCCGAGGAGATAAGGCCGCTGCACGCGCGGATCGCGGCCTCGGACTACCGTCTGCGCTACCACATCCAGCCGGTGACGGGCCTGCTGAACGACCCCAACGGCTTCCTGCGGCGCAACGACGGCAGCTGGCACCTGTTCTATCAGTGGTGCCCCTGGGGGGCGGTCCACGGGCTGAAGTACTGGTACCACGTGGTGTCGGACGACCTGATCATCTGGCGCAACCGGGGCGTCTGCCTGAAGCCGGACACGGTCTGGGACAACAAGGGCGCGTATTCCGGCTCGGCGCTGGTGGCGGACGACGGCATCTACCTGTTCTACACCGGCAACCACCGGGACGAGAACTGGGTGCGCACGCCCTACACCTGCCTGGTGGAGCTGATGGACGACGGCGGCGCGCGGAAGTACGAAAAGCCGCTGTTCGGGCCCGTCCCGGGCTATACCGAGCACCAGCGGGACCCGAAGGTGGAGTACAGCGAGCAGACCGGCAAGTACACGATCCTCCTCGGCGCGCAGAACGCGCAGAAGCAGGGCCGGGTGATCCTGTTCGAGTCGGAGCACCTGGACCGGGGCTGGCGCTTCGCCGGCGAGGTCAAGGTGCCGGGCTTCGAGGATTTCGGCGACATGTGGGAGTGACCGTCCATCGAGCACATCTCAGGCAAGGACGTGCTGATCTTCTGCCCCCAGCACATCACGCTGCCGGGCCGCGGCGGCTCCCAGCACCACAACGGCTACATCATCGGCCGCATGGACTACGAGGCGCTGACCTTCACGCCGGAGGGCGGCTTCCACGTGCTGGACTTCGGCTTCGACAGCTATGCCGCCGCCTGCACCACCAACATCGACGACCCCGACCACGCGCTGATCGTCACCTGGATGGGCCTGCCCGACGCCGAATACCCCACCGACGGGGAGGACTGGCAGGGGGCGCTGACGCTGCCCCGGGAGCTGACCATCCGCAACCGCCGCCTGATCCAGCAGCCGCTGAGCGGCCTGAAGCAGCTGCGGGACGGCGAGCTGGCCTTCCGGTCCGGCGGGATCCTGCCGCGGGTGAGCGAGCTGGAGCTGATCAGCCGCGGCGGCGACATGACGCTGGGGCTGTTCACGCGGGCCGACGGCTCGGGCGGGCTGCGCATCCGCTATGACGACGCGAAGCGCGAGATGACCGTGGACCGCTCCGGCATGGAGAAGCGCTTCAACGTGGACCAGGGCGAGGCCCGGACCCGCCCGCTGCCCAAGGGGCTGCACCACCTGCGCATCTACATCGACCGCAGCAGCGTCGAGATCTTTGTCAACGACGGCGACGCCGTGTTCACGACCCGCGCCTTCCCCACCGCCGACGAGGCGCATTGCGCCTTCGACGGCGACGCAGCCATCCACATGTGGCGGCTGAAGGACGCCGTGACGGACGACTTCACGGTATAGGCGCAGCAGTTGTGTATGGATCGGATGGAATACAATATTCCTTTGCAAATAAGAGGCTGTCTCAAAACACATTGAGGGCATCGAAACCTATCGTAGCGGCGCCTATCAGGCTCCATTGTGGCGGCAAATTGCCGCCGCTACGATGGATTCTTGTGGGATGACAACGGGCTCCCTCAGTCATTTGCTGCGCAAATGACAGCTCCCTCTGAGAGGGAGCCTTTTGGCGGCGAACCGAACCAAAGCCTCCCTCTCAGAGGGAGGTGGCTCGGCGTAGCCGAGACGGAAGGAGTCCGTATCCCACAACTTTCCGTGAAGAACCGAAAATAAGCCATACGCCTTCACGAAGCCGTCTACGCCGGCGCACACGTTCCTGAAGATGTCCTGATGCGCGGCATCCGGTGCGGTGTTCAGCGTACCGATCACTCCTCCCAGGGTTGCCCGATGAAGAAATAGGCGGAGCTATAGCCTTCTTTGAAGAATACCATGAGATCCTCCGAGGATGCCTTGTCCGGATTCAACATGGCGGTATAGCCGGCCTCATCGGCATCCTTCAACTCCGTATAGCTGGCGACGAAATCCTCCCAGCCTCTGGGCTGCAGCACGCTGGCGACGCTGACGGCGGCCTTGAGCGCCAGTTCGTCCAGCCCGCCATATTCCATGACGGAAATCGCAAGACCGTCTGCGTTGCCGATACAATCCACCTTAACCTTGCCGAAGAGGGAGCTGGGCGCCTCGTAATCCTCTCCCAAAGGCGCCCATCCCTCTTCCCGCAGGTATTCCTCGCTCAGCGCCAGTTCGCTCATGGCATCCAAATCGTACTCATAGGGGCCGACGATGTTGACGCTGACCTTCTTCTCCCCATCGGCTCCGTCATAGGTCAGGTATTTGCTCTGCAGCTCCTTCAGAGCGTTGATATAGCCAAGGAACAGGGTCGTATTCACGCCCTGGGCGGAGATTGCCGTGTTCAGGAGCCAATAGGCCATGAAGCGTCCTTCGTCTTCATCCGGCCCCATGGAGGCGGTCACCCAGTCTGCTTCCCGGGCAAAGGTCCAGGATAGGGTAGGACTGCCTTCATTGGTCTCGGTAATGATGATCGCGTTCTCCACCAGCATGGCTTCTATGGTTCCTCCGGTGTATTCAACGAGAACAGTCGGCGTATTGTAAGACGGTGAATCCTGCACCAAGGCTTCGTAGACGGATTCGAGGGCGTCCGAGGATTCAGCCAGGGCGGTCTGGGATAGGGTCAGCGCAAGGATCAGACCCAGCAGCACGATTCGCAGTGTGTTTTTCTTCATCATTCATTACCTTCCTTTCCAAAGCTCCAAAACCCGGTGCCGGTTTCCGGGTCATGCCTGCGGCCGATCGTGCCGTCAACCGGCCTCAGCTCGATCTCCGCTGTGTACAATACTACGGTTTCCTTCAGATGGCCCGCCAAAACCTTGTGCTCCCCATCCTCCACGAACGAGAACAGCGCGTGCGTGTGATGATGCAGGGAACCATCCTCATCAGAAACCACATTCCCCATCAGGGAGACCAGTTCAAGCATTCCCTCCTTTTCCTCTGTGTGAAATTCGCCTCCGACTGGGTCAAAGGTCTGGATCGCGGCTGACGAGCAACCCCCGATGCCATTGAAGGTCGCGGATTGGATATGCTCCCTTTGGCAGACGGCAAGAATGGAAGCGATGATCCCGTCATTTCGGTCACAGCGAATATAAAGCGCATGACCCAGCTTTCTGTAATCCATGTTCAGTCCTCCATCTCATCGATTATTTGCTTCATCACCTTGTCTTACTGAATATCATGGTTTGATCCCTTCTTCGATTCTCCTTCGACGCGCTCTTATAAGTGGGTCTGTCACCGGAGTTTTTCAAGTCCTGCCCTGTTCCACAGCCTTGATATCCGCCGAGGATGCTCCTTTGAGAGCGTACGTATCGAATGCGGGCTCATCAGGCATCTGGATTTCGATTAGACTGATCTTGGACAGCATGACTCTCCCTGTCTCCATATCCACATCGAATACATGCCCGCCCTTCTTTCGATCCCCCGAAATAAAATGCAGATGCCATCCCGATGCGTTGATGCCGTCCATATAATCAGGATAATACACGCATACAAGCGTGCCGTCAATATGTTCAAAGTAGAAATCCTTCTGCGTCATGGAAAGCATCTCTTTCAGTTCCACATGATGCGCCTTGTATGCCAATTCCGAGCGGGCAGAAACCTTTCTGAAAACGCCGTCGACCCGCGCGATATGCATACTGTTCAGACCGAAACCTTCCTCGATCTTCAAGGTCAGCCATTCCTTCAGTGCGTCAATGCTTTCCATCTTTCCGATGTCAAACGCAATCCAGTCGTCTGTCTGGGCAACAGAAGCAAACGGAACGCCCTCATTTGCGGAGGCCACAACAGTGCTTCCGTCCTCCTTCGCCTGATAGCAGATTCCGTCCAATACGATCATTTCACCGTTCACGCCCTCAAAGGTGCCCAGGCCCGTATGGCCATGGGCCAAAAGCTCCCCGACTTTCACAACCGGCCTGGTATATCCCAGCGAAAGCGCCTGCAAGGTTGAAACCTGATAGATCCGTTTATCGCTCATATTGTTTTGCTTCTCCTCATCTGACGGTGTTAAACAATAATCGTTATGTCCATCCTACCTACCTTTTCTCTCTGGTATGCCCCAGCTTTCTGTAATCCATATTTAATCCTCCACCTGTTCTTCACTCCAGTAGTTTCCGGCTAAGCGCCTCCCGTTCCTCTTTGCCCACATCCAGCTCCTGCGCGAGATACGCTTCTACAGAGCCATATTCCCCGACCAACACATTGATACCGTTGTTCATGTAAGCCTCGGACACGCCGCCTGACATGAAAAGCAGCGCTTCGGCTTTTGCCTGAGGCCAGCCCAGCGGCTCAATTCTCTGGCGAAGAACAGACAATCTGGGGGCGTTGTAATCGTTCGTCAGCATATAATCCCGAATTACAGTTTCCCGGTCCGCGCCGAGGGCGAACAGCAATAGCATCGCCGCGCAGCCGGTGCGGTCCTTGCCGTCGGTGCAGTGCCAAAGGATAGCCCTCTCATCCTCCAATGCCAGCAGCGCCTTGAAGAAGCCGCGAAAGGCCGCCCTGCCGCGCTCACTCGTCAGGAGCCGAACATAGAGCTGATCATCCAGCATCCCTGTCTCATAGGCGATGCTGAACAGCTCCATCCTGTCCACGTTGGGATCGGTGTACTTCTCGATCATGGAGGGATCGACATCTACAATCATGTCCGCCAGCTCCAGCACGGGCAGGTGGATGTTCTCCGCGCCGGGGATAGCAGGATCAGGAGAGGACGTTCGCTCGTTACTCATGCGGAAGTCGATCACGGTCTGTACGCGATACATGTTTTGAAGTGCGTCCAACGCCTCCGGGGTTGCCCGGTCAAGCCCCGCGGTTCTGATCAGCACGCCCCTTAGGATATGCCTGTCTCCAATGGCATAGCCTCCCAACTCCCGCGCGTTTCCCACGCCTGGAAGGTTGATCGCTTGTGTAATCATTGTCAATCCTCCAACGCGCCGGTCAGGCTTCCCAGTATTTCATCATACCGCGACAGCACCAGTCTGCGCACTTTGTCCACATAAGGCGCGTGGTATTCCTTGGCAGGAGCGGGTGGGCCATGGAGGCGGTCAGATACATCATCTGCGCGTAGGGCTCCAGCTTCGCGTCCAGCCTCGCCGCCTTCTCCGCGCTGCCGCAGTAGGTTTCGCTGAACACCTTCCAGAAGCGGCGCAGGTGACCATAGGTCATGTCCACGAAGCTCATCTCGTCGTCGGCATGTTCCTTCTGGCCGCTGCCGATGAGCTTGAATACCATATAACTGTGAATGAGGTCGATAACAGGATTGCCCGCGCTGGCGTCGCCCAGATCGATCAGCATGAGCTCGCCGTTCGTCTCCATCACGTTCTTGGGATGGTAGTCATTATGGATGAAGCGGTTCATCGCAGGAATGGAATCGTAGAGCGCGTGCATCCGCGCCACTTCCTCGGGCGTGAATTCCTCCGCCACCTTGTCGATGGCCCTGTGGGTAAAGGTATCCGATGTGGGCAGCTGTCCCTCCGGCACCTCCGTCTCGTGCAGCTCTTTGAGCAGCTTCGCGCAGGCCACCGCCAACTCGTCCAGGCGCTCCGGGTTCGCCTGCACGCGCTCGGCCACGGTGGCAGCGTCCAGCATCTCATAGACCGTGCCGTAGCTGTCGCACACGCGCACGGTATCAAAGGCGATGGCGCAGGGCACGCCCAGCAGGAACGCCCGGCGTGCGGCTTCGCGCTCGCCCTCGATTGCCTCGAGGGTGATGTCGGGGCGGAACACCTTGATGATCTCGTCCCGCGTCAGGCGATATACCGTGCCGTTCGCGCCCTCTCCCAGCTTTCGGCAGCCCTCCACGGATACCTCGCGCAGGCGCTTCTTCACGTCCAGCAGCTCCGTGAAGCCCGTCATGTCGAAGATTTCATACACCTCCGGCGAGACGTTCAGCACCACCAGCGCCTTTCCCGCACGTTTGCGCAGCTTCATCAGCACGCGCAACCCGGCCGAGGAGATGTACTCCAGCTTCTCCACGTCCAGTTCAATGGTTGCGCCGGGGTTGGCCGCCACCGTCTGCATGATCTCTTTCTCAAAGGCCGCGGCGTTCGTCGAGTCGATGCGTCCTTCCAGCGCCAGGGTCAGCTTGCCGTTTTCCAGGGTGCCTCGCATGGTTGTTCCTCGTATTGCGGGTATAATTGCAATTCTCGATAACCGTTACCTCCAGTCGTGTATATCCACTATTCATCGTACAACAGATAGGGTTTCCTCTGCGACTTGAATGCGGCGATGTCGTCCTGCCAAGAGGCTTTGATCGCCTCGGCTGTCTCGCCCGCTTCGATCATGGTCCTCAGTTGGTCAGATCCGCTGAGCAAATCGATCCAATAGTAGCCCTTCTCATTCGGGTTCCCCCAGAAGTCCTCCTCTGGCGAAGTTGTCGCGTAGGCCTTATATGCCCGTATCAGATAGTCGAGATTGATGCCAGCTTCCCAGATCGCTTCCACCGGAACATTTCGCAAATCTTCGCCATAGCAGACCTCATCCATAAACGGCGGCTCCAGCGCGCCGCTCATGCTTTGGGGCGTAAATGTGAAATCAAAGCCTTCCACGCCCTCCAGATACGGGCTTCCGTAAACCTCAAAGGGATACTCCGTCCCCCGTCCCACAGAAACCTTCGTGTTTTCAAAATAACAGGTGGAGGCGTACAGATACACCGCCCGCATATCCTTGATATTCGGTGAGGGGTTGCGGATCAACGCGGTCTTCGTCTGATGCGTATAGTTCTTGCAGGGGATTACAGTCAGGTCGCAGGCATTTTTACCGGCAGTCAGCCAGCCCTCGCCATTGATCATGCCCGCCAATTCTCCCCAGGTCATGCCGTATACGGTGGGAATCGGAAATCGAACTTCTCCATATCCTCCTGAGCCGGGGAATGGGTGCTGATGTCAGCGTAGAGGGAAAGGATGGGCACGCCCGTCTTCTCATCCACGCTGTCGTCAACCATCGCGCCGGCATCCTCCGTACCTCTAAAACCGTGTTCTGGGCTGAAGATGGCAGTGACATTCACGCCGCGGGCGATGAGCGCGTCCAGTATGTGCTCCCCGTAGATCAGTTTCTGACCCGATGCGTCCAGTCCAAAGTGACGGTTCACGTCCATGGCGCCTTCCTCCGAGGTTTCATCACCGACGATGCCAGTATGGTTGGAAAACAGCGCGACCCGCTTTCCCTCCAGCAGGGGCAGGTATTCCTCAAACTGTTCGTCACCGAGCAGTACGTCGCCCTTGGAAGCCAGGCAGCTTCCGCTTGTCAGGCTGAACAACAGGCAACCAAGGAGTATCATTCTCAATACGCGCTTCATGTTTTCACCTCATTTTATCCGAGTTTTATTTCTCAATCGCGTACAGGATTTCGTTTGAAATACTGTAATCATCGTTCAGCACGGGCAGGCTGACGGGCAGCTTCCCGTTCGCCCCGCCCATGCCGAAGCAGGCGCAAAGGCCCGCGGCCAGGTTCGGCGCGTAGGCGCTGCCCGCGCCTTCCGTCGGCGGGATGGCGCGCATGACGCCGCCGCCGTAGGTGAGCAGTATCGCGTCGGCCTCGGTAAAGCGCGCCGCGTCGTAGGGCAGCTGGCAGGAGACGACGATCACAGGCTTGCCCAACCCGTGCCGCGCCTCGATGATCTGATCGAACACCGCCGTGGAAAAGCCATCGTCGGTGTTGGGGTCGAGGCAGGCGGCGTTGTACACGCGGTTCACCAGGATCACATAATCGGCTTCGTTGGCCGCGTTTATGCAGTCCTCGCCGTTCTCCGCGTCATTCACCATCACCGTGATTTCCGCGCTATCCGGCAGCGCGCCCTGCTCCGCGAGCCTCTGAACGGCCAGCTCTCCCGTTCCCGCGCGACTGGCGCAGGAATCCGCGAACAGGATCAGCGCCGTCTCGCCGCCTTGCATCCGCACGGGGAACGCGCCGCCGTCGTTCTTCACCAGCGTCAGCGCCCTTTCGGCGATGTCCCAGGCCGCCTGACGGTGCTCGGCGCTGCCGACGCCCAAGACCGCCGCCTCGACTTGCGCGTCGGTGACGGTGAAGTCCGTCTCGTCCAGCAGGCCGTATTTCTTTTTCAGCGTCAGGATGCGGCGCACGGATTCGTCGATCCGCGCCTCGTCGATCTGGCCGTCCCGCACCAGCGCCACGGCCAGATCCGTCATGTCCTTGACGTGCCGGAATTGCTCGCTGTCCCACACGTCGGGCAGGATGAGCATATCCACGTCCGCGTTGATGGTCAGGCGCAGCATGTCTTCGTCGGTGAAGTTGTCCGTGATCGCCGCCATGCTCAACCCGTCGGAGACGATCACGCCCGTGAAGCCCATGTCGTCCCGCAGGATGTCCGTCAGGATGGTGCGACTCATGGTGGCGGGCAGGCAGATCTCTTCTCCGGTTGAAACGGAGGTATAGGTCTGGGTCTCGATCTGCGGGAACTGGATGTGCGCGGTCATGACCATGTCCGCGCCGCCGTCTATCGCCGACTGGAAGGGGATCAAATCCAGCGCCTTCAATTCCTCGTAGCTGCGGTCGATCAGCGGCAGGCCCGTGTGACTGTCGGTGTCGGTATTGCCGTGGCCGGGGAAGTGCTTGATCGTGGCAATCGTGCCGGTGCTGTGCAGACCGTCAATAAAAGCGCCACCGAACTCAGAGACCACGCCCGCGTCGTCCGAGAAGGAGCGCACGCCGATGACGGGGTTCTTTGGATCGCTGTTCACGTCCATCACGGGCGCGAAGTCCGCGTTGATACCCAGAAGGCTCATTTCCGTTCCGTAGATCGCGGCCATCATTCGGGCGTTCTCCGTGTCCCCGGTAGCGGCGAGGGCCATGTTGCCGGGACCCGCGGTGCCGAAGCCCAGGCGGTTGATCGTGCCGCCCTCCTGGTCCGCGGCCACCAGCAGCGGCAGCCCGTCGCCCGCACGATTGGCGGCATGCATGTCCGCCACCAGCCGCAGCACCTGCTCGGCGTCCTCGCAGTTTTGCGCAAAGAGCACCGTGCCGCCGAAGTGGTAGTTCGCGAAGCACTCGCGCATGGGATCGTTCAGCTCGGTGACGTTCACCGCCGGGGTCTCGTCCTCGGTGTTCTCCACCGTGGCGTCGCCTTCGCCGTCCGCCTCCGGCACCTCCTTCCAGGCCCGGAAGGAGACCAACATCATCTGGCCCACCTTCTCCTCCAGCGTCATGCCGGAGAGGATCGCCTCGATCTCGTCGTCATAGGCCGGCTCGCCCAACTCCGCGGCTGGCGCAGCAGGCTGTTCAACAGGGCCGATGGTAAAGAAAGCGTAACTGTAACCATCTTCCGGGTGGTTGTCAACTTCTGTCAAAGCAGCCCCTTCCAGATTCACTCTGGCTGTGTAATTGACATCCTGGGCGTCTTTCAGCTCTGTGTAGGAAGCGACAAAGTCCTCCCACCCCGCGGGCTGGAGCACGCTGACGGTGCTGATGACGCCCTGGAGCGCCAGGTCGTCCAGCCCGCCGTATTCCTTGACCGTAAAAACCGCGCCGTCTTCGTTCCCAATGTATTCCACCGAGACCTTCCCGTAGATGACCGTTCCGGTAAAGTAATCCGGGCCCAGAGGACCGCGTCCCCCGTCGCGCACATACGATTCGGTGATCACCATGCCGTTCATTTCTTCCAGATCATATTCGTAGGGACCGGCAATGTTGATGCTGACCTTCTTCTCTGTCCCGTTCTCTTCAATGACCCGATATTTGCCGTCCAGTTCCTCATGGATGCTGACGTATCCATCGAACAGGAACGGATCGGAACCATGAGCGCTGACCGAAGCGAGTAAAAGCATACCGGCCATATCTTCTCCATCGGTATCATCCAGCTCCATCTCAGCAGTCAGCCAGTCTCCGTCCTGAACAAAATGCCAGGAGGAATATAATTCATCATCAATCGTGAAGGTAATGGTGATACCGTCGTCCTCCAGCGCAGCTGCCAGCACCGCGCCTTCCATGTATTCGGCATAAATTGCCGCAATGTCGCTGAAGTAAGAACCCTCCGCAACCAGCGCGTCATATATGGCTTTGATATTGTCCGCGGGTTCAGCCAAGATGGTCTGAGAAAAGGCCATGAGCAGGGCAAGCGCCAACAGGGCAATGCGTTGGATGGTTTTCTTCATGAGTCGTTCCCTTCTTTCCATGCTGTTTTCAGGTCATCTCTTCATCGGATTGTCAACCGGAGTTGATTCGGCTGTTCAGCGTCTCCATCCCATTGATACGACATGCGCTCCGTCATACCTCGGATCACGGACAAGGAAAGGTCATCGCCGTTGCTGGTCACATCCAGGCGTTCCCCGCTGTAGCAAACAGTCCATTCGGCGATTTCTGTAGCCTCGGAGTATTCGCATACCGCCTGGATGCACGGTTTTTCAAGTAGGGGAACCAGCATTTGTGTTGTTTCTTCAAACACCAGTTGGATGCGGCTGGTAGTCTTGCGGGGAATCTGATTCTTTCCGCACCAGGCCTCGATCTCGCCTGCCATGCCCAGGAAGTCGTAGTCGCGGCTTTCGATGTTCAACTCCAGCACCTTCAATCGGCGCACGAAGCGGCGGGTGTTCTCCCGCTGCGGGTGGTCGAAGATCTGCTCGGGCGAGCCGTCCTCGTAGATGCCGCCCTCGTCCATATAGAACACGCGGTTGGAGATCGCCCTGGCGAAGCCCATTTCGTGCGTGACGATCATCATGGTTTTTCCCGTCTTGGCGAGGTCGCGGATGACCGCCTGCACCTCGCCCACCATCGTGGGGTCGAGGGCGCTGGTGGGCTCGTCCAGCAGGATCACG
>JAFYBB010000106.1 GCA_017540445.1 Clostridia bacterium
CGGCCTGGTCTGGTCGATCCTCTCACTTATTACCTGGGTTATACTTGAATCCATGTTACGACGTAGCGCCGTATACCTGACCGGTACGTACGGTGCAATGGGAGGGGCGAGGGCTATGGCCCTCCCTCTACCCTATTTTTTGGTGTTTGCACCGGTTTTTGAAAAGAGCCTACAAAAGTACCTGTACCAGCGGCAAAAGCCAGCATGGCGTCGGAAACGCGCAAAACGACAGGATTATAAAAGTATCACCGAAAGGTGATTTGTCGGTCGTTGGGAACAGGATGTCACAGTGGGGACAGACACAGCAGAACCGTCCCCGGTGTGATATGGACGCTGCTGACCGTAGGCAAGGACGCGCTGGAGCTGGGCAAGAAGACCTCCCGGATCCCGGTGCTGGCCTTCGACACGCTGAAGAACCTGTCGAAGGGCCGCACGAAGATCAACCTGGAGCTGACCGGCTATGAGGACCTGCTGAAGCGGGCGGGGGAGATGGCGAAGAACGTGGTGCTGGCGCTGTTCGCCTGCGTGCTGTTCTTCGGCGCATGCATCCTGTCTTCGGCGGACATCACGCCGAAGATGCCGGGCGGCCAGCCGCTGCTCGCGGCGGCGGCGATGGTGTTTTCCGTGGCGCTGGGCATCTTCACCGTGCGGCGCATGTCGAAGAAATAATCCGACCGACAAAAGGAAAATGAAGCGGTCGCGTTGAATAAAAAAACAGGCAGAAATGAATACAGAGACGATGGGGAAAACGGACAACTGTTTGTTTCCCTCCGATTATTAGTGTTTGTTTCTTGCCGGAAAACAATGGTCCATTGCAGGATTGAGGGAGGTACAGAGCTTATGAAAAAGACACTTTCTTTGCTGTTGTTGCTGCTGGCAGTGACGCTGTATTGCGGGATCGCACTGGCTGAGGGCACCGGATTTACCTATGTCCATGATCCCAGAGATAATGCGGTGGCCATGTCGGATATCGTTGAAAACCCGGAGGCCGTCTATGGCTTTTCGCCGGATCCGGACTCTCCGCGTTTGGGCGTTTACGCCGAATACGACTGGACTGACCCGGATATCGTCAAAGAAGCGCAGGAAGAGCGAAGAGCATATCACGAATCAATGGATACCATGACAGATATCCTTTACCGGATGCGCGAGGAAGGCGCTTCGATCGAAGAGATGGCAAGGGCGGTTTCAGAAGAGCGAAATCGCCTGCGGCTTATGTCTTATGAGGACGATCCGGAAGACCTGGCGGCTGTCAAAAAGAGCAATTTGGAAACCTATGGACAGGAAGACGGTCCGACACCGGATCAGCTGTATGAAAAGTATGGCTCCTGGACCACGGTGCTGCAGAAAGCGTTCAGCCCCAATATGGGCATGGACGCCTGCTGCGGGTTGTATGATGAGTACTACTGGCTTTATATCGAGCTTGGTTTGGTGGAATAGAAAGAGGCTTGGATCATACGATGAAGCTCAAGAAGATCAATGCGGCCCTGGGCCTTCTGTCGATCGTTGCAATGCTTTTGCACATCGGATACACTGTGTTTGCGTATCTGGCGTTTTACTACAATCCGACGCTCAAGCTGCTGACGGCCATACCCTTCATGGTGCTGGTGTGTATGCACGCCGTTTGCGGCATGCTGACGGTATTCATCCAGGCGGACGGAACGCGCCTCGATCTGTATCCGAAGCAGAATTTGCGCACGATCCTCCAGCGGGCTTCCGCCGCGCTGATCCTGCCGCTGTTGATCCTGCACATCAACACCTATGGCCTGCTTGCCTCTACTGCCGAGGCGGGGCAGTGGCTGTGGTTTGCGCTTTTGATGCTCAGTCAGCCGCTGTTCTATGGCGTGGCGCTGACCCACGTGGCGGTGTCCGTGACGCGGGGGTTGATCACGCTGGGGCTGCTGACCTCCATCGACAGGCAGAAGCGCATCGACAGGGTCGTATACATCCTCTGCGCCCTGGCGTTCGCGGTCTCGACCTTCGTGGTAATGAGGACGGAGCTCGCCATGTTCCTGCCGGGGGGTGGGGCGGCTTGAAGCATGTGTTGGTCATTGGCAGCGGCATCTCCGGCATGGCCTGCGCGGTGCGCTGCGCGGAGCGCGGCCTTCGCGTGACGTTGGCATCGCCGTTCCCCTCGGAGCGTTCCCAATCCGTGATGGCCGCGGGCGGCATCAACGCCGCGCTGCCTGAGAACGATTCGGGCGACTGTGTGGCCAGCCATGTCGAGGATACGCTGAAGGGCGGCTGCGGATTGGGCGGCGAGCGGGCGGTGACCGGCCTGTGCGCGCACAGCGAGGAGATCCTTCGGTACCTTGAGGGCATCGGCACGGTGTTCTCGGTGGACGGGCAGGGATCCCCCCTGCGCAGGGCCTTCGGCGGGCAGTCCCACAAGCGGACGTATTACTGCGGCGCGTCCACGGGCAAGCAGATCGTGTCCGCGCTGGTGATGGAGGCGCGACGCTTTGAGGCGGCGGGTCTGATCGAACGCAGGCTGTGGTGCTGCTTCCACTCGGCGCTGATCCGGGATGGCGTGTGCCATGGGGCGCTGCTGTTCGACGAGGCCCGCGGCGGGCTGGAGGCGGTGACCGCCGACGCGGTGGTGATCGCCACGGGCGGGCAGAACGCGCTGTTCGGCAAGACCACGGGCTCCACCCAATGCGACGGCTATGCCGCGGGGAAGCTGTTCATGCAGGGCGCGGAGCTCAAGAACCTGGAGTTCATACAGTATCATCCCACCACCCTGGAGACCCCGCAGAAGCGCATGCTGATCTCCGAGGCGGCGCGGGGCGAGGGCGGCCGGCTGTTTATCAAGGAAAACGGCCACAACGTTTATTTCATGGAGGAGAAGTACGGCGCGGGCGGCAACCTGACGACGCGGGATGTCATATCCCGGGAGATCGACGCACGGGGTGGAAAGGCCTGGCTGGACATATCCTTCCTGGGGAAGGACGTGATCGACCAGCGCCTGCCGGAGGTGCGAGATCTCTGCGCCAAGTATGGGGGCATCGACGTGACACGCGAGCCGATCCCGATCGAGCCCTCGGTGCACTTCTTCATGGGCGGCCTGGCGGTGCGCCTGAACCATGAGACGAACATACGCAACCTGTTCGCCGTGGGGGAGTGCGCGTCCATGTATCACGGGGCGAACCGGCTGGGCGGCAATTCGCTGCTGGCGGCGATCTACAGCGGTCATGTGGCGGCGGATGAAATCGCGGGCCGGAAGGCTGAAGCCCCGGCGCATCCCGATTTCAGCGGCGAGCTGGAGCGGGCGCGGGCGCAGCTTGCCGAAAGCCGGGACACGCAGAGCCAGTTCCCCGTCATGTACATCCGCGACATGCTGGCGGACACGATGCAAAAGCGGCTGGGCATCGTGCGCGATGAAGCCAATCTCACAAAGGGGCTGGAGGACATCGACTATTACCTGTCGATTGCCGAACGCCTCAACTACGATGCCAGCGTGATGCCCTATTTCAACTACAGCCTGACGGCGATCCTGACGCTGGCGCGGGCGACGGTGACCTGCGCGCTGTCCAGGCGGGAGAGCCGAGGGGCGCATTATCGAAGCGATTTCCCGAAGACGGACGCGGCGCTTCAAGCCGCGACGATCATCGCCTATGACGGCGGGAATTACAGCGTGCGGCTGGATGAGGAGCGTGCCTATGAGAGTTAGGATATTGCGGCAGCAGTTTCCCGGCAGCGCGCCCTACTGGGAGGCCTTCGAGTACGACGGCCCCTTGGACAACTCCGTGGCCGGGGTGCTGGACTACATCAACTATCACGACGACATCGTCGATGTGGATGGCAAACGGACCTCGCGCATCGGCTGGGAGTGCTCCTGCCTGCAGGGCATCTGCGGGGCATGCGCCATGGTAATCAATGGAAATCCGGCTCTCGCCTGCGAGACGTTCGTGCGGGATATCAGGGGAGGGGAAATCACGATCCGGCCGCTTCAAAGGTTCCCCGTCATCCATGATCTGGTGGTGGACCGGTCCTCCATCCACGAGAATCTGAAGCAGGCCGATGTGTGCATCGGGGAATATCGGCCCGCCACCGACGCCGACCATGAGCACCAGTATGCCGCGGCCAAGTGCCTGAAGTGCGGGCTGTGCCTGGAGGTCTGCCCGAATTACGTGAACGGGAGGACCTTCTTCGGTGCGGCCTTCGCCAACGACTGCTATCTGGTGGCATCCCGGAACCGGGACAAGGCAGACCAGATCCGCGCGATCTACGCCGACCACTTCGGGAAGGCCTGTTCCCAGTCGCTGTCCTGCATGGAGGTCTGCCCCATGAAGATTCCGACCCTGGCCTCCATGGCCAAGCTGAACAGGATGAAACGCTGAGTCAGTTCTTTCGCAGGGTGGGCTGATCGGATTTGACTGACAGGCACAGGGACACCTTCTTTGACGCCAAGCGGGCAAAGGCCTTCGGACTCGTCGATGAGATCATCGCGGATTGGGGTGAGCTTCGAATTCATACACAAAAAAAGAGCCGGAACGGTGGAAAAAGTGGTGAAAAAGATTGCAGAGCTTCTCTCAATATGGTAAAATTATGTATACGTATTTTACGTGCCTTGCCCGACCGATATGCTGACTCGAGCCGGTGATTTCCATGGGATACATATCTGAGTTCCTCCGGCAGGAGGTTCCCAAAACGGGTAAAACGATGCCTGCATATTATCGCAGAGCCCTGCTTGTCAGCGAGGCTGTTTTGGCGTGCTATTTTTTGATCAGTATCGTGTTGATTCTGCTGACGACGGGGAAATTGGAATGGGCGCCC
>JAFYBB010000107.1 GCA_017540445.1 Clostridia bacterium
ACCGCCCGGGCCCTCTACGGCGCGCTGCGCCGGCAGAGCATCTCCCGGCTGGAGCGCTACGCCAGCTGCCCCTTCGCCTACTTCACCCAGTACGGCCTGCGACCGGAGCGCATCGAGCCCTACGCGCTGAACGTCAGGGACGAGGGCAGCTTCTTCCACGACGCGGTGCACGAATTCCTGCTGGCCAGCATGGAGGACCTGAACGCACTGGACGCGGACGCGGCCGGGCGGCGCATGGACGGCATCGCCGACCTTCTGCTGGACGCGATGGCCGAGAGCGGGCCGATGGGCGACAGCGCCGTGTCGCTGGCCCAGCGCCGCCGGCTGAAGGCCACGGCGCGCACCTGCTCCCAGGTGCTGGCCGAGCAGATGCGCGGCAGCCGCTTCGCCCCCGCGGAGCTTGAGACCGACTTCGGCGTGGAGGACGGCGTCGCCCGCCTGACGGTGAACGCCGCCAGCGGCGCGTGCACGCTGGAGGGCCGCATCGACCGCATCGACGAATGGGCCGCGGGCGGCTATCTGCGGGTGATCGACTACAAGCGGGGCGGCAGGGCGCTGGCGCTGGACGAGGTGTACCACGGCCTGAGCCTGCAGCTGCCGGTCTACCTGGCCGCGGCGATGAAAAAGCGGAACGAGCAGAGCGCGGGCGTCTACTACTTTCCGCTGGGCGAGGGCATCATGGCCACCCAGAGCACCGACCCCGACGAGGTGGAGAAGGCGCGCCGGGAGAGCTTCAGATTAAAGGGGCTCGCGCCGGACGATCTGCAGGTGCTGGAGGCCCAGTCCCCCAACTTCCAGGAGCTTTTCAACCTGAAGGTCACCCAGCAGGGCGGCCTGTACAAAAACGCCCTGGCCACCGACGCGAACGGCTTTCGCGCGCTGATGGACAGGACGCTTTCAAAGGTGAGCGAGCACCTGGACGGCATACGCTCGGGGCTGGCCCAGGCCGCCCCGGCCCGCTGCCGCCAGCACGACCCCTGCAGCTGGTGCGAATGGCACGCCGTGTGCCGCTTCGACGAGCGCATGGACGCCCGCCGCGCCCGCCGCTTCGAGAGCCTGCGCGGGGACGAGGTGCTGGAGAAGCTGAAGCTGGAGGAGGGACGCGAATGACCGGCGTTTATTCCATGTCCTCCGCTTCCTCCAGGCCGCCGCGCATCGGGATGTCCAGCGGCACGTAGTTGCCCCGGCGGCGGTGGGCGCGCTGCACCTGCTCGGCGTGGCGCAGCGTCAGCTCGTGGGAGGCGCGGATGCGGCGCATCAGCATCGTGACCACCTGCTCGATCTCGCTGTCCGGGGAATAATCGGCCTTCACGGAGAAGTCGGCCCGGCCCTGCAGCAGCATGTCGTCGGCCAGCTCGGTCTGTCCCGGGGCGTGCACGGCGATGGAATAGCCGCCCTTCTGCTTGGTCATCTTCATGCAGGGCACGTCGGTCAGGCCGTCCCCCACGTAGATCATGTTGGAGAAGGGCACCCGGCGCATGTACTCCGGGGTGAAGGCGTTCAGGTCCCGGTCGTTGGTGACGTCCAGTATGCCCTTGTTGATGCGGAACAGGTACTGGGTCTTGCTGGTGTAGTTCACGGCGGTGGAGGGCCACACCGCGCAGCCGTCCCCGTCGTAGCAGAAGGACGCGGCGAATATCGCCTTGAAGTACCTGCCGATGGCGGAGCCGCGGATGATCTCGGTCAGGCCCGAGGAGATGATGTAGTGCTCCACTGCGACGCCCAGATCGCGCCCGATGGCGTTGATGCGCTCGAACCACTCGGTCACGCCGGGGAAGAACTCCACGTCGCGGCCCAGCGCGGTCAGGTTTTCCCGGGTCAGCTCCATCTCGCCGCTGGCCATCTTCTTCATCAGGTACATGTAGGTCAGTATGCCGTCCATGTCGTGCTCCCGGGCAAACTCGGCGCACTTGCCCCAGAACACGTCCGCCTCCACGCGAATGCCGGGCAGGAAGGAATACTCCTCCATGTCCCGGGGAGACAACGTCTTGTCAAAATCATAGATCAGCGCGACGATGGGCGTGGGCATGTTCAGGGCTCCTTTGTATCGTTTTTGGGACAGGAGAGGGGCTGGAATCTGGAGTGAGGAGTGAGGAATGAGGAATGAGGAATTCAGGTAGAAATCCTTTCGGATTTCTTTGGATTTTAGCCGCTGCGGCGGGGACCTCTTCCGTCTGGCCTTCGGCCAGCCACCTTCCCCATAGGGGAAGGCTCCGTATTGCCACGTCGGCCCAAAGGCCTCCTCGCAATGACAGCGCAGGGAAACGGATCGGGAGCGGTCTTATTCGGCGATGAAAATGAGTCAGGAGAACCGTCCCCACGACTCATTGAAATCAAACAAATCCGAAGGATTTGAACCACAATTCCTCATTCCTAATTCCTCATTCCTCACTTCCACACAGTGCAGGGCGGCCATTCGGCCGCCCTGCACTGTGTGCGTATACTATCCTTCCGCCGCCGGTTCGGCCTCGGCTTCCGGCTTGGGGGTGGGCGTCGCCTGGGCGTACTCGGTCATCGGCGCGTCGTCGGCGTACAGGCGTTTCAGCGTCTCGTTGTCGGCGATGCCGGTGACCTCCAGGCCCGCGGCCTGCTGGAACGCCTTGACGGCGGTCTGGGTCTTGCTGCCGAAGGCGCCGTCGCGGTCGTCCAGCAGGAAGCCCAGCATGAACAGCCGGTTCTGCATGTCCAGCACCTCGTCGCTCTTGTCGCCCTTGGACAGCGTGGTGTAGTTGACCTCCGGCACCGGCGTGGGCGTCGGCGACGACGCCACGGCGACCCGCTCGCCGTTGAGCACGGCGGTGATCTCCTGGGCGGTGGTGGCGTTCTCCACCTGGGCGATGGCGGCGTCCACGATGTCCCAGCGGGCGGCGGAATCCTGTCCGGAATCGCCGGCGGTGTTGTCGGACTCGGTGGCGTCCATCAGTATGGCGTTGCCGATGTTGCCGTGTATGGTCTGCAGCGCGGAGACGAACAGCGAATCGTTCACCGCCGGCTCCTCGGGCAGCAGCGCGTCAAAGGCGGAGGCGTCGTTCTTCACCCGCTCGGTGAAGCTGAGCACGCCGTCGCTGCGGTACACGTTCACCAGCTCGTTGATGTAGGTGTCCTCGCGGTGGCCCTTGATCAGGTCGACGCCGCTCTCATACAGCGACTGGGTGACGCCCTCGATCTTGCTGGTGTTCCGGGTGCGCTGGCGGAAATACCTGAAGCCCAGCACGCCGCCCACGATCAGCGCCGCGGCCACCACCATGATCAGCGCCACGCGCAGTATCTCCTTGACCCCGATGGCGCGGCCGTAGCGGATCTCGTCGAACTGATCCTCGTCGATGTCCTCAAAGACCTCGCTCTGCTCGTCGTCCGAATCGACCCTGGTGTCGTCGTACACGGCGTCGTCCTGGGGCGTGACATAGGCCTCCTCGCCCTCGTCCACCGCGCGGCGGCGGCGGGCGGCCCGGCGGTTCTGGGTGGCCTCCAGCTTCTGGATGTAGTTTTCCACCTCGGTGCTGATGCCCGCGCGGCCCGTGGACTCAATGGGCCTGGAGTGGAGCTCGGAGGTGTCCATGCTCTCCATCTTCAGCTCCTCGTCCACGGCGCTGAGCGTGTTCTGGGCGTCCTCGGACAGATCCTCCAGCGTGGTCTGCGCCTGAGGCGCCTCGCGGTCCTCGCCCTCGATCGCCGAGCGCATGTCCCTGCGGATGTCCTCCGGCGCGGAGTTTTCCTCATACACGGGGCGGTAGGTGGTGCGGCTGTCCACCGCGCCCTGCTGCTGCTGCGCCTCGGGCATGGTGGTGTAGCTGGTGCGGGTATAGGCCGCCGAAGCCTGTCCCGCGGGCGTATTCGGCAATATGTGGGCCTGTGCCGAGGTATAGGGCGTGCCCTCGAACCGGCTCTCCCCTACGGGGTTGCCGCAGTGGGGGCATTGATTGTCTTCCGGCATCAGGGTCTTGCCGCATCTGGAGCAAAACATGGCTTGGCCTCCTCATGTGGAGTAATTCTATAAATACAACCATCCTATCATATATGATAGGATGGTTTATCCGCGAAATCAAGGGAATAAATATGACTTTAATTAGATATTTTGCCAGGATCACCCTGTGGCCGCTACCCCTCCACCGCGGGCGGATTACAGAAGGGGCAGGGCGTCAGGCCCTCGCGCATGGCGTCGCGCACGGTCAGCTCGCGCCCGTTGGTCTGGGTGCGGCACACCTTGGTGGCGTGGTAGTACTTGGCGTTGTTGAACACGCTGTAGACCGTGGTCTCGTAGATGACCTCGTTCTCGGCGTTCTGGGCCTCCAGCTTTTCCTCCTCGGTCAGCAGATCGCGCGCGCTGCCGCCGGCCTCCACCACCTTGGCCAGCTTCTGCTCGTACAGCAGCTGCTCGATGTTGGACAGGGCGTTCAGCGTCTCGCCCTGGGGCGCGGCGGTCACCAGCGCGGGCGTCACGGGCACCGGCGCCCGGGGCGTCAGCTCCTGGTGGGGGGTCAGCCACACGAACAGCAGCGTCATCTCCACGGTGGCCAGCGCGGTGAGCAGCATCCTCCCCCGGGTGCGGAACACGCCCTGCCGCCACAGGAAGAACAGCCCCACCGGCGGCAGAAGCAGCGTCAGCACAAGGCCCGCCAGGCCCCTGCCGGACACGGCGCGCCGCTTGCCGGGCTTCTCCACGCGGGCGGCGTAGCCCCGATCCGCTGTGTTGGTATTTCGACCGTTCATGCGCTGTCCCCTTCAAAGAGAGATGGTTCTTCGTATCGATCGCTCTTCATTATACTTTCCCGGCGAAAAACTGTCAAGACGTCGCGCCGCCGGGGAAATACCTGCGCAGCGTCGCCCGCACCGCGCCGGGGCCCGCCAGCTGCGCGCGGAACATGGCCTCGATCCTCTCCCCGATGCCGGCGGCGTACAGGTCCGTGCCGAAGATTTCGGCGTTTTCGAGCATCGGGCGCAGCACATCGCCCACCTCTGCGTTCCACCCCAGCCGAAAGCGGTCCTGCACGCGAGCGATCAGCTCTTGACCCATCGGGTCCGGGGCCAGCTCGAAGGGTTCGCCCGCGTCGTCCACCGCCAGCATGTAGCGCAGCCAGCCCGCGATGGCCATCGGGATCCCGACCAGCCCCTCCGCCGTGCCGAACCTGCGGACATGGGCCTTCACCGTCTCGCCGAAGCGAATGCCCACCATCTGCGATATGTCCGTGGCGATGCGCTGGGAGGTGTCCCCCAGATACCGGTTCGGGAAGCGCTCGTTCATCACCTCGTCCAGGAAGGCCTTCGGAGACAGTATCCCCGGGTCCGGCGCCACGGCCATGCCCTCCACATAGCCCACGCGGCGGGCGAGCGCGTTCAGCTCCGGGTCGCCCATGCCGTCGGCAAACAACTCATAGCCCAGCAGACAGTCGTAGGTACACAGCGCGGTGTGGATCGGGTTCAGGCACGCCGTGACCTTCATGCGCTCCGCCCGGTTCACCGTCTCCCGGTCCGCCATGTACACCCCGGCGGCCTCCAGCGGCGGCCTGCCGCCCGGAAAGCTGTCCTCCACCACCAGGTACTGGGGCCCCTCCGCATTCACAAAAGGCGCGATGAATGTCTGCTTAGAAGTGACGATGGGCCGCATGTCCTGCACACCCGCGGCCTCGAGCCTCCCGGCGATCGCCTCCCCGGGCCGCGGCGTGATCTTGTCGATCATGGTCCATGGAAACGCCACCCGGCGCTCGTCGCTGACGTATTCCAAAAACGCCGGTTCCACACTGCCCCGCTCCAGCCACGCGCCCGCCATGGTCAGCACGGCGTCGCGCAGCACCTCGCCGTTGCGCGATCGGTTGTCCATCGACACCAGCGCCAGAGGCATGGCGCCCGCCCGGAAGCGTTCGTACAGCATCGCGGCGACCACGCCCATCGCGCCGGTCACCCGGTCCGGGCCCGCCTCGATGTCCCGGCGGACAAATGGGTAGTACTCGCCCTGGGCGTCGCGCAGCGCGTAGCCCTTTTCGGTGATGGTGAAGCTGACCAGCTGTAAACCCGGCGCCGAGAAGACCTGCTTCAGCCGATTCCACTGAGCCTCGTTCGAGCGCCGCGCGTCGATGGCCTCGCCGAACACGCCGATCACCTTCTCGTCCACGGTGCCGTCGCCGTTCAGTATCACGCTCAGCGACAGGTTGTCGAACGGTCGGTAGATCCGCTCGACGATCTCGTGATCGAAGGTCTCCGCGCAGGTGATGCCCCGGTCGAGCCTGCCCGCCTCCACCAGCCGGTCGGCGATGCTGCCGACAAATATCCGGAATATGTTGCCGATGCCAAAATGGACCCACACGGGCGACTGTCGCGTTCGCTCCGCCAGCGCCCGCGCGTCGTAGCCCGGCAGCCGAATGCCGGCCCCTTCCCAATCGGCGGCGCTCTGTATGCCCTGCAATGTCAGCTTCATGGTTGCCATGG
>JAFYBB010000108.1 GCA_017540445.1 Clostridia bacterium
CGTCGATCGCGCGATAACGCTCTATTTCGGCGCGCCCGGTCAAAACGTCGATCGCGCGAAGGCGTTTGAGATTCTCGAGAAGAACGAGAAGAAATCGGCGGCGGCGCGCGGCCCGGCTTTGGCCGCAAGGGCCCCGAGCTGACGCCCTCCGTGGAGAAGGAGCGGGTGTCCAACTACGACCCCAACAAGAAGCAGTACGTGCGCCAGAACGACCCGGAGCGCAACCGCAGCACGGGTCGTGCCGCGGCGCGCCAGAGGGGCGGCGCCGCCAACCTGAACAACTACGACGACGAGTTCGTGCGCAATCGCAAGAAGCGCAAGGCCTCGCAGCAGAAGGCCGTCATTCCCACGGTGAAGATCGAAAAGGCGTTCATGACCGCCGAGACCATCACCGTGCGCGACCTGTCCGAGCGCATCGGCAAGCCCGCCGGCGAGATCATCAAGAAGCTGATGATGCTGGGCATCATCGCCACCATCAACAACGAGCTGGACTTCGATACCGCCACGCTGGTGGCCCAGGAGTTCGGCGTGGATCTGGAGATGAAGCTGGCGGAGACCGCCGAGGACGCCCTGGAGAAGGAGGACGTGGAGGACGCCGAGGAAGAGCTGGTGTCCCGTCCGCCGGTCGTGACCATCATGGGCCACGTCGACCACGGCAAGACCTCGCTGCTGGATTACATCCGCAAGACCCGCGTGACCGCGGGCGAGGCGGGCGGCATCACCCAGCACATCGGCGCCTACACCGTGGACCTGGACGGCCGGAAGATCACCTTCCTGGACACCCCCGGCCACGAGGCCTTCACCTCGATGCGCCTCAGAGGCGCGCAGGCCACGGACATCGCCGTGCTGGTGGTGGCCGCGGACGACGGCGTGATGCCCCAGACCATCGAGGCCATCAACCACGCCAAGTCAGCCGGCGTCGAGATCATCGTGGCCATCAACAAGATGGACAAGCCCGCCGCCAACCCCGAGCACGTGAAGCAGCAGCTGACCGAGTACGACCTGGTGACCACCGAGTGGGGCGGCAGCACCGAGATGGTGCCCGTATCCGCCGTCACCGGCCAGGGCGTGGACGACCTGCTGGAGACCATACTGCTCACCGCCGACGTGAACGACTACCGCGCCAACCCGAACCGCAAGGCCCGCGGCATCATCATCGAGGCCAAGCTGGACAAGGGCCGCGGCCCGGTGGCCACGGTGCTGGTGAAGAACGGCACGCTGAACGTGGGCGACGCCATCGTCGCCGGCACGGCCTACGGCCACGTGCGCGCCATGGTGAACGACCGCGGCGAGCGCGTGAAGAGCGCCGGCCCCTCCGAGCCGGTGGAGGTCATCGGCTTCAACGACGTGCCCGACGCGGGCGACCAGATCACCGCCGTGGACGACGAGAAGCTGTCCCGCCAGGTGGCCGAGGAGCGCAAGGACAAGCTGCGCGCCGCCCTGATCAAGACCCAGACCAAGACCACGCTGGACGACCTGTTCAACCAGATCTCCGCCGGCGAGATCAAGGACCTGAACATCATCATCAAGGCCGACGTTCAGGGCTCCGTCGAGGCGGTGCGCCAGAGCCTGGAGAAGCTGTCCAACGACGAGGTGCGCGTGCGCTGCATCCACGGCGCGGTGGGCGCGATCAACGAATCCGACACGCTGCTGGCCTCCACGGCCAACGCCATCATCGTCGGCTTCAACGTGCGCCCGGACAACAACGCCAGGGACATGGCCGAGCGCGAGAAGATCGACATCCGCCTGTACCGCGTGATCTACCAGGCCATCGAAGACGTGGAGGCCGCCATGAAGGGCATGCTGGCCCCGAAGTTCAAGGAGGTCCTGCTGGGCCACGCCAGCGTGCGCCAGACCTTCAAGGTCTCCGGCGTGGGCACCATCGCCGGCTCCTACGTCACCGACGGCAAGATCGCCCGCAACGCCCAGATCCGCCTGCTGCGCGACAACATCGTGATCCACGAGGGCAAGATCGACTCCCTGAAGCGCTTCAAGGACGACGCCAAGGAGGTCAACACCGGCTACGAGTGCGGCATCGGCATCGAGAACTACAACGACATCAAGGAGAACGACGTGATCGAGTGCTTCGTGATGGAGGAAATAGAAAGGTAAGAATGGTATCCCTCACACGTTTGGAGGGGGCGCCCGGAGGCGCCCCCCGAAACGTGTGAGGGATAATCAAATCAATGGAGGACATCATGCCATCATTTGACCGTATCGACCGCATCTCACAGGAGGTGCACAAGGCGATCGACGCCATCATCCGCGACGATCTGAACGACCCGCGCATCGGCGGCACCTGGTCCATCGTGCGCTGCGAGGTCACCCGCGACCTGCGCTACTGCAAGGTGCGGGTCAGCATACTGGAGGAGGACGTGCGCAAGGACATGATGACGGCGCTGAAGAAGGCCTCCGGCTTCATCCGCCGGGAGCTGGGCCGCCGGGTGGACCTGCGCTACGTGCCGGAGATACTGTTCGAGCTGGACACCAACATCGAATACGCCGCCCACATCAACCAGCTGTTGAAGGAGCACCAGGCGCATGAGCAGGAAAGCGACGATTGAAGAGCTGGCCGGCTGGCTGAAGCGGCAGGACGACGTGGTGCTGCTGGGCCACATATCGCCGGACGGCGACACCACGGGCTCGAATCTGGCCGTGTGGCACGCGCTGCGCGCCCTGGGCAAGCGGGCCGTGGTGTGCCTGCCGGAGGGCGTGCCGGGCATGTACGCGGGCCTGCCCGGCGCAAGCGCCGTGCTGTTGCCGGAGGACGAGCTGCCCTTTATGCCGAAGGCGGCGTTGGCGGTGGACGTGTCCGAGCGGGAGCGGCTGGGCGAGGCGGGGGTCAGGCGGTTTGACGCCTGCCCGGAGCGGGCCGCCCTGGACCATCACCAGACCAACCCCGGCTTCGGGCAGCTGTACGCGCTGGACGGCGAGGCCGCGGCGGCGGGCGAGATGGTCGTGGACCTGATCGACGCGCTGGGCGTCCCGCTGAGCCGGGAGATCGCGGAATGCCTGTTCGTGGCCATCTCCACCGACTGCGGCCACTTCAGCTACGCCAACACCCGCCCGCAGACCTTTTGCGCCGCGGCGCGCTGCGTGGGGGCGGGCATCGACATCGCCGCGATCACCGAGGGCCTCTACCGCACCCGCACCGAGGGCCGCACGCGGCTGTTGGGCCTGGTGCTGTCGGGCCTGGAGCGCTCGGCGGACGGCAAGCTGGCCTGGGCGCGGCTGACCGAGGACATGCTGAAGAGGGCCGGCGCGCGCCGGGAGGACAACGAGGGCATCGTGAACTACCTGCAGGAGATGCAGGGCGTGCGCCTGGCGGTGCTGGCCGAGCAGCGCGGCGCGACCACCACCAAGTTCTCGCTGCGCAGCAAGGCCCCGGTGAACGTGGCCCGGGACGTGGCCGCGCCGCTGGGCGGCGGCGGGCACGACCTGGCCTCCGGCGTCACGCTTGAGCTGCCCCTGGAGGAAGCCCTCGAAAAGGTGCTGGCCCAGGCGCGGGCGGCCCTCGATTCCACTGAAGAACAGGTAAAGCATCACCCATGAACGGATTCATCAACCTGAACAAGCCCACGGGCCGAACCTCCTCCGACCTGGTGGTGTTCGTGCGCAAGCGCCTGCCCAAGGGCACCGCGGTGGGACACGGCGGCACGCTGGACCCCGAGGCCTCCGGCGTGCTGCCGGTTTGCGTGGGCTCGGCCACGCGGCTGTTCGACTACATCATCGACAAGCGGAAGGCCTACGTGGCGCGCATCCGCCTGGGCGTCGAGACGGACACCCAGGACGCCACGGGCCGGGTGGTCGCCGAGCGCCCCGTCGAGGTGGGCGAGGCGGCGCTTCGGGCCGTGCTGCCCCGGTTCACCGGTGAGATCGAGCAGGTCCCGCCGATGTATTCCGCCATCAAGCGGGACGGGCGCAGGCTGTACCAGCTGGCCAGGAAGGGCCAGACGGTGGCCGTGGAACCGCGCAAATGCCGCGTGGACGGCATCGAATACCTGGGCGCGGAGGCGGAGGACACGTATCTGCTCAAGATCACCTGCGGCAAGGGCGTGTACATCCGCACGCTGTGCCACGACATCGGCCGGGCGCTGGGCTGCGGCGCGCACATGCAGTCGCTGGAGCGGGTCGCTGCCGGTATATTCACCATCGAGGACGCGCTGACGCCCGAGCGGGTGGACGCCCTCGCCGCCGAAGGGCGGCTGGAGGAAGCGCTGATCCCGCTGGACGCGCCGCTTGCGCACCTGCCCGCGGTGCGGGTGGGGGAGGCGTGCCGCCACGCGGTGCTGAACGGCAATCCGCTGCGCGCCGCCTGGCTGGACGCACCCGCGCCCGCGGTCGACGCGGTGCGGGTGTACCTGAGCGGAGAATTCGCCGGCATCGGCGCGCCGCAGCCCAGCGGCGACGTGAAGTTTCGGGCCATGCTGTACAGAACGGGGGACGGCGCATGAACATCATCCGGGATATGTCCGAATTCACGGGCCGTTCCGCGGTGGCGGCGCTGGGCATGTTCGACGGCGTGCACGTCGGCCACCAGGCGCTGATCCGCCGGGCCGTCGCGCTGGCGCGGGAATTGGACGCCGAGTGCGTGGTCTGTACCTTCGACCGGCATCCGCTGTCGGTGCTGTGCCCGGAAAAGGCCCCCGTGCCGCTGATGCCGCTGGAGGGAAACCTCAAAAAGTTCGAGGCCCTCGGCGCCGGCTGGGCGCTGGTGCAGGCCTTCACCCCCCAGTACGGCGCGACCGAGCCCGAGACCTTCCTGCGCGAACTGGTCCGGGGCCTGCGCGCCGCGGCCATCGTCTCCGGCGAGAACTACACCTTCGGCGCCAAGGGCCGGGGCGACGCCGCGATGCTCCGCCGCCTGGCCGGCGAGCTCGGCTACCGCGCCGAGATCGTCCCCCCGGTGATGGACGGCGATGTGATGTGCTCGTCCACATGGATTCGCCAGTTGCTGAAGGCGGGAGAGACGGCGCACGCGGAGCGATTGATGGAGATATCGCCAACACGACTGGATGATTGACGCGACGTCACGTTTGCGATACAATAGAGGCGTTGGGAGGTGGCACTGTGATCTATTCTGTCGATGAGATCAGGCGCATTGCCGCGCCGATCGCCGCGCGCCACAAGGTCGAAAGGCTCGGCCTCTTCGGTTCGTATGCCCGGGGCAGCGCCACGGAGGACAGCGACGTTGATTTGCGCGTCGATTGCGGTGAGATCAACGACCTGTTCGGCATGGGCGCGCTCTACGTTGATTTGCAGGAGCAATTGCAAAAACCGCTGGATCTTGTGACGACGGAGGGCCTGGACGCCGATTTTCTGTCCCGGATTCGGAAGGATGAGGTGCTGTTGTATGAACGATAGAGACAGATCCATTCTCCAACACATTCTGCGCTACTGCGACGAGATCGAGGAGACGCTCCGGCTGTTTGGCGCGTCAGAGGAAACATTCAGGGAGAGTTTTGTGTTCAGAAACGCGGTGAGCATGCCCATCATGCAGATCGGAGAGTTGGCAACACGACTGACAGATGGCTTCATTGAAGAAACGACGGATATTCCGTGGAAGGCCATTAAGGGCATGCGCACATTCTTTGCACATCAATATGGCAGCATGAACATCAACCTGATCTGGCAGACGGCTGTGATCAGGATTCCGGAACTGCGGCAAAACTGCCAGCGGTTGTTGCAGCACGAATCTGAGCAATCATTTTGATGAAGTTTCTGAAAACTGCCGGATTTCCGTTTACAAACCAAAGCGCTTGTGGTACAATACAATTTGTGGCAATGCGGGCAAAACCTGCTTGACCGCGTCACCGTTTGCCTGGTCCGCCGAGGACTCCGACGGCTCACCCGGCTTGCGGCATATTGAAAGAGGAGGCATACCCATGGAGATCAACAAGAAGGAAATCATGGAGACCTACGCCCGCCACGAGGGCGACACCGGCTCCCCCGAGGTGCAGATCGCGCTGCTGACCGCGCGCATCAACCACCTGAACGAGCACCTGAAGGTGCACAAGAAGGACCACCACTCCCGTCGCGGCCTGCTGCTGATGGTCGGCCAGCGCCGCGGTCTGCTGGACTACCTGAAGAGCACCGACATCGAGGCCTATCGTGCCCTGATCGCCAAGCTGGGCCTGCGCAAGTAAGCCCCGGGGCATCGGTAAGGGATTTGACTCTTCGCGCCGCCGCTTCGGCTTGCCGAGCGGCGGCGCTGTGCGGATTGCCGGATGTGGAGTCGCCGGCGGTTCGCGGTGTGAAACCGCGGTGTGCGGACGCCAGGATGCGGGGAATCGCCCGCAGGCGCGCGTCTGGACATCGCGGGTTGAGGATCAGGCAATAGGCAGTAGGCAATAGGCAATAGGGAACAGGGAGTAGGGGCGCCGATGCGGCGCCCGCCCGCACTTCATTTGGTTTCAATAAAATCATCATAGAGAGAACACCCAAGGAGGGCAATGTAATGTTCAAGAGCTACAGCATGGAGCTGGGCGGACGCACGCTCACGCTCGAATTCGGCAAGTATGCCGAGCAGGCCAGCGGCGCCACCTTCGTGCGCTATGGCGACACCTGCGTGCTGGTCACCGCCACGGTGGCCGAAACCCCGCGCCCGGGCATCGATTTCTTCCCGCTGAGCGTGGATTTTGAAGAGAAGCTGTATTCCGTGGGCCACATCCCCGGTTCCTGGAACCGCCGCGAGGGCCGCCCGGCGGAGAAGGCCATACTGACCTGCCGCCTGATCGACCGGCCGCTGCGCCCGCTGTTCCCCAAGGGCATGCGCCACGACGTCTCCGTCGTGTGCACCGTGATGTCCGTCGAGCAGGACAACATCCCCGACATTCCCGCAATGATCGGCGCGTCCGCCGCGCTGGCCACCAGCCAGATCCCGTGGGCGGGCCCCATCGGCGCCGTGAACATCGGCTACGTGGACGGCGAGTACGTGGTGAACCCCACCGTCGAGCAGCGCGAGGTCAGCCTCATGAACCTGACGGTGGCCGGCACCTCCGAGGCCGTGCTGATGGTCGAGGCCGGCGCGAAGGAGGTCTCCGAGGAGGTCATGCTGGGCGCGATACTGTTCGCCCATGAGGAGATCAAGAAGATCGTCGCCTTCATCAACGACATCGTTGCTGAGATCGGCAAGGAGAAGAAGGAATTCCCGCTGTCCCTGCCGGGCGACGACGTGAAGGCCGCCGTGCGCGAGTACGCGCTTGACAAGGTCGAGTGGATGTTCGAGACCTTCGACCGCTCCGAGCGCAACGCCCGCGAGGAGCAGGTAAAGGCCGAGGTCGCCGAGCACTTCGCCGAGCAGTTCGAGGGCCGCGAGCAGGAGGTCGCCGACGCCCTGTACAATGTGCAGAAGGAAGTCATGCGCCGCCACATCATCGACAAGGGCGTGCGCCCCGATGGCCGCAAGCTCACCGAGGTTCGCCCGATCTGGTGCGAGGTCGGCGTGCTGCCCCGTCCCCACGGCTCCGGCGTGTTCACCCGCGGACAGACCCAGGTCATGACCGTGGCCACCCTGGCCCCCGTCAGCGAGCAGCAGATCATCGACGGCATCGGCACCGAGGACCACAAGCGCTATATGCACCACTACAACTTCCCGGGCTATTCCACCGGCGAAGCCAAGCCCAGCCGCAGCCCCGGCCGTCGCGAGATCGGCCACGGCGCTCTGGCCGAGCGCGCGCTGCTGCCCATGATCCCCCCGGTGGAGGAGTTCCCGTACTGCCTGCGCCTGGTCTCCGAGGTCATGAGCTCCAACGGCTCCACCTCCCAGGCCTCCGTGTGCGGCAGCACCCTGGCCCTGATGGACGC
>JAFYBB010000109.1 GCA_017540445.1 Clostridia bacterium
AACGCCCGGAAAACAGCACAGTGTGCTGTTTTCAGTGGTTCGAGCGCCCGGAAAAATGTCCAGTGGACATTTTTCAGCGAGAACGGGCCGGCAGGCCCCCGTCGCTGGGGCCGAGGCAGGCCCGTGGAATGAGCTGGCGCGCAGCGCCTGAGAGGGAAATCCCCCCGAAAACGTGAAGAGCCTTTAATTTTCACATCGCCATCACGTACACCTGGCAGGGATTGGCCTCGTCCCACAGCGTAGGGAACACCTCGAATTCCCGAAAGCCCAGGCTTTGATAGAACCGATTGGTCCGGTCGTAGTCCTCGTAGACGCCCATCTTCACGGTCTTGACCTGCATGAAGGTGTAGCCCGCGTCCCTGGCCCAATCCCGCGCCGCCGTGAACAGCGCCCGCCCGACGCCCTGGCGGTGGCACCGCTTCACGACGCCCATCACCGCGATCTCCACGGTGGCGTCGCCGGTTTCCTTCAGACACAAAAAGCCCACCGGCTCCCCCGCCTGCATGGCCGCAAAGCAGGGCTGATAACCGCTCTGTTCGATGTAGTTCTCCCGGGTTTCCTCGATCTCAAACCAGTCCGTCAGCGCCTCCAGCACAGCCCGCGCCACGCGCCGCTTCTCCCCGGCATCGTCCGGCATCCTGATCCGCACATCCGATTTGTTCATATCCATTTTGAATGATTCCCACACCTCAGCTATTCCTGTTCCCTCTCGGGCAGGCACTCTCCTGTTCCTAACTCCTAACTCCTAACTCCTCACTGCCTGCCTCTTCGGCAACAGCGCCGCGCCCAGCAGCACCAGTATCACGCCCCAGCGCAAAAGTCCCCCCCAGAACTCCACCACCCGCAGCTCGCGGGTGCCGACGCGCACCAGGCGGCCGGCCTCGGCGGTCAGGTTCCAGAACACGCGGGAGATGCTGGTCCATTCCACGATGTTCTCCGGCACCCATTCGGTGAACACGTACAGGGGTTGGGCGGAGAACACCATCAGCAGCCAGGTCAGGCCCACCAGCGCGGCGTAGCCCAGCAGCGTGAGCGCCACCACGCCCAGCAGCTTTGGGATCAGCGCGGTGAAGTAGCTGCGCTTCAGCGCCTGCCTGTAGCCACCGAACAGGCGTCCGGCCGCGCCGGTCATGCGCCCGAACAGGCCCACCAGCGCGTACAGGCCCACGATCAATAGCAGCACCCGGGGCAGTATCGTGCGGCGCATGGCCTCCTTGGACAGGTCGATCAGCTGGCCGCCCGGCGACCACTGGCTCGCCGCGTCCAGGAACAGCCGCGTCGCGCCGGCCCCGCCCTGGGGAATGGCCGACAGCGTCAGCGCCTGGATGCCCACGCTGTCCGCGATGGCGGCGCGCAGCGGCAGATAGGCGTCGGCGGGCAGCGTGTCCCCCACGCCGCGGCCGCCGAACACGCTGCCGCCGTGGCGCACGGTGCCCACCACCTGGTATTTGACGCCGTTCAGTGCAACGGCGGCATCCTCGGGCAGGTCCGTGCCGAACAGCCGGAAGGCCAGCCCGTCGTCCAGCATGACGACCCGCGCGCCCCGCTGCAGCTCGCTCTCGCCGATGCGGCGGCCCTTGATCAAAAAGCGCGGGTAGACCTCCAGCCAGCCCTCGTCCATCGCGATCAGGTTGACCTCCTCCGAGCCCGTGTCGGAGGTGATGCTGGCGCTGCCGCAGACGCCGTTCAGCGCCGCCCAGCTCAGCGAATCCTTCAGGTCCTGGCCGACCCTGTGGGCCGGCTCGATCAGCGACAGCAGGGCCTCGCCCTTCTCGCCCGGCTCCGGCGCGAGCACCGTGTATTGCAGCAGCTTCGGCGTCTGCGACAGCATGACCAGCGCGAACAGCGCCATCAGAGCGCCCAGGGCCATCAGCACCCAGGGCAGCCTGCGCCTTCGTTGTTCCTTCATGCGCGCCTCCCGGTCAGTTCAGGTACTCCATCACCGCGTCGCCATCGTTGATGGAGCGGTCCTCGCCATAGGCGATGGAGTAATAGGTGATGTCGTCCTGTATGGAGGTGGTGCCGCCGTACTCGCCCACCACCTTCACGGCCATCTTGTGCAGCTTCAGCGTGTTGCCCCCGAAGGCGGCGGTGTTCTGCTCGGTCACGAACACATAGCGGTCATCGCCGCTGCCCCGCACCGCGCTGGTGGGCAGCAGGCTGGTGGCCTCGCGGGCGCGGAAGATCAGGGTCATCGGCGTGTCCTCCTGGGTCATCGCGTACACGCTGCCCCGGGCGCGGATCAGCTCGTTCGTCAGCGCGACGTCCGCGTACTTCTTGCCCTCGGTGTCGGTGCCGACCTTGACGACCTTCGTCTCGACGGCGTCGTAGCTGTCGGGGTTCAGCGTGACGGTCATGCCCTCGCTGACCGTGCGGGTGACCTCGGAGATGTCGCCCCGCAGCGTGGGCATGCCCTCCTCGGCGGTCATCCTGAACAGGGGCTGGCTGCCGTCGCAGGTGTCGCCCTCCTTCACGCAGATCTCGGCGATGTAGCCGTCGTGGGGCGCGACGACGGCCTTGGCCTGGTCGTTCAGCGCCATCAGGCGGCGCAGGCTCTCCTCGGCGTCGTCCCGCTTCTGCTGCTGCTCGCGCTGCTCGGTGATGTAGCTCCACACGCTGTCGTCCACCGTGTAGCGGGCGGCCGCGTCCATGGCCTTCTGGGCCGCCTCCTGCGCCGCCGCCGCCGCGCGGCTGGCGTCGATCAGCTCCTTCAGCTCGTCGCTGGCGCCCTCGGGGTAGCCGGTGTCCACCGCCCCGAGCCCCTCCCGGGAGAGCTGGGCCTCCATGTCCAGCCGGGCCGCCACGGCGGCGCGCCGGGCGTCCCGAAGCGCGAAGAACGCGTCGGCATAGGCCTGGTCCCGCGGGCTGATGCGTATGCCCCGGTTCTTGTTCTCCAGCGTCATCAGCTGCTCCGAGGCGCTGTCGTAGGCCTCCTGCAGGGTCTTGTACTGGGTCTCATAGCCGGAGACCTTCGCCTCGATCACCACTTCGCCGGCCTGCACCGTGTAGCCCTCGCGGCTGTTGACGCGCGTGATGACGAGCATGGTGTCGTCCGGCAGCGGCAGGTCGACCTTCTCCGTGTCCGGGAAGGCCACCTTGCAGGGCAGCTCCACGCGCTCCTCCAGTTTGCCGCGCCGCGCGCTGGTCAGGCGCACCTTCGGCGTGGTGATCGTGCGCACGGTGCCGGAAAAGAACATGCACAGCGCCACGAATACCGCCAGTATGACGATGCCGCGAATGGCGAACTTTTTCAGATTCATCGCAAACCCCTCTTGTCGACAGGATAATCGCCTTCCGGCGCGCTATTTCAGCTCGGTCAGCTGCACGCCGGCCAGTATGTCCTTCAGGAAATACAGGTAGATGAACAGCGCGGGCAGTATGTAGATGGCCGCACCGGCAAACTCGATGCCCGCGCTCTCGCTGGCCAGCTGGTTGAACATCACCGACAGCGGCTGCAGGTCCATGCGCTGGCTGAGGTAGGTCATCGGCTGCTCCACCAGGTTCCAGCAGTCCGCGAAGGACAGCGCCACCGCCGCGCCGATGATCGGCCGGCACACCGGTATCACGATGTGCGCGTAGCAGCGGATGGTGCCCGCGCCGTCCACCTGCGCCGCCTCCAGCAGCTCGTTGGGCAGGCCCAGCATGAACTGGCGGATCAGGAAGATGTAGAACGGCGCGAACCACATGGGCATGACCACCGCCCAGATCGTGTTCAGCAGCCCGATGCTGCGCAGCGTCAGCACGTTCGGCACCATCGTCACCTGGAAGGGCAGCAGCATCAGCATGATGATGCCGAAGAACAGGGCGTCCCGGCCCCGAAAGCGGAAGCGGCTCAGGGCGTAGGCCATCATCGGCACCACCACGGCCTGGCCCAGCAGGATCAGCACCGTGTAGAACGCGGAGTTGACGAACATGCGCAGTATCGAGGTGTCCCGGATCAGTATCTCGTAGTACTGGCTCAGCGAGAAGATCTGCGGGGACAGCTTGATCGCCATCCACGCCTTGTCGTCGTAGCTGCCGCGGGTCTGCATGAAGGCCTTGATCTCGGACGGCGAGAAGAAGGAATACAAAAACGTCACCGCCACGGGCACCAGCATCAGTATGGCCAGCAGCATCAGCAGCGCGCGGGTTATGATTTTGCCGCCGGGCTGGCGGTATGTCAGTTTTTCCATCGCCAGCCTCCGTCAACTCAGCCGCTTCAGTAGCTGTCTTTGGGTCAGAAACAGCGCGCCGAACAGCGCGAACACGATCACCGCGAAGCTGTAGGCCGCGGTGGTCACGTTCTGGTAGTTCAGCTTGCCGTACATGTTGTTCATGTAGTTCTGCAGCGTGTACACCGATTCGTCGGGATAGGCGCCGCCGATGAAGTAGACCTCCTTGAAGATCTTGAAGGCGTTGATCCACTCCAGTATGATGATCAGAAACGCGGTGGGCACGATCATCGGCAGCGTGATGCCGAAGGTCTGCCGCCAGAAGCCCGCGCCCTCCAGCCGGGCGTACTCGTACAGCGGCTCCGGTATGGCCTGCAGCGCCGCGAGGAATATGATCACCGCGAAGCCCAGGTTCTTCCACACGAACAGCAGCACCACGGGCACGCGCAGTTCGCTGCCCTGCAGCCAGATCACGCGCTCAAGGCCCATGGCCGTCATGAGCCGGTTGATCACGCCGCCGTAGTCGAATATGACCAGCCAGATCAAAAGCATGGCGCTGGAGGGCATCAGGTACGGCAGCAGCACGCTGTTGCGAAAGAACGCCCCCCGGGGCCTCAGCCGATTCAGCAGCGAGGCGATCGCGAAGGACAGCACCCACACCAGCGGGGCGCAGATCAGCGACAGCTCCATCGTGTTCTTCAGACCCAGCACAAACATCTGGTTCTTCCAGATCGCGACGTAGTTGGCCATACCCACAAAGGCGTTGCGGTAGCTGCCGTCGGTCAGGCTGTAGTACACGCCGCCGAAGAAGGGCACGATGTAGAAGAGCATCAGCCCCAAAACGCCGGGCAGCAGGAACAGCCACACGGATTTTTTATGAGTAAACACGGTTTCCTCCCATAACCGGCGGGAACGGACAACGCCGTCCCCGCCTGTTGGAGTTTTTCATGCTGTGGTTTTGCCTCAGTTGCCTTCCAGCAGCATCATCTGGACCTTCTTGTCGATGCCGGAGAGCATGTCCTCGGCGCTGAGCTGGCCCGCGGTGTACTGCTGGATCAGCTCGTAGGCCTCGCCGCCGTTCTCGCTGTACAGCCAGTTGGCGGCCGCCATGGTGATGCCCTCGTCGTGGGCGCGATACCACTCCAGATCCTTCGGGCCCACGTCCCAGGCGTTCTCCTCGTAATACTGCAGCGTCTCCTCGGTGTCGCGGATGGAATCCTCGATCATCTGCCGGTCGGCGGCGTCGGCGGTCTCCAGGTCGGCCTTCAGCTCGTCCAGCTGCTTCTGCCAGTCGGCCATGGCCTGCTCATTCCACTTGCCGCGGATGGGCTCGCTCAGGCTGGGGTCGAAGCAGTATCGCGCGGCGTTGGGGATGTTGTCGACCAGCTCCTCCAGGAAGGACAGCGCCACGTCCGGGTGCTTCGTGAAGGGGTTCACAAAGGCCACGATGGTCTCCAGCGTGATCGGGGTGGTCATGCCCGGGGCCATGCCCAGCAGCAGGGGCGTGCATTCGCCGTAGTAGTTGCCGATGGTGCAGCCGGTGCCGGTCTGCAGCAGCATGCCGTTTTCCACGTACTCATAGTCCTCCGAGGCGTACTCGTCCCGCTCCGCCGCCGGCTGGTAGCCCATGGCCACAAAATCCACCTGGTCCAGCTTATTGAGCAGGCCCCGCAGCATCTCGGTGTTGTAGCCCATGCCGGGGTCGGTCCGGTTCACATAGCGCTGATAGTCCTCAAAGATCGCGTAGAACAGCTCGTTCTTCGCGTCCTCGGCGGTGTAGCCGGGGTAGAACAGCTTGACCTTGCTGTCCTCGTTGATCACGTCCTTGAGCCCGGCGACGAAATCCAGGAAGTCCGGCCAGTTGTCCGGCACGTCCGCCATGGACTTGCCCAGCGCCTCCAGCGCCTTCTGGTTGATGCCGATCGTGTAGCCCCAGGCGGACAGGGGCAACGCCACCAGGTGGCCGTTCGACGACAGGCACTCCCTGAGCGTGGGATACATGCTTTCCGCGTAGGCGTTCAGCTTCTCGCTGCCGTCCAGCTCCATCAGGTAGCCGCGGTTGTACAGGGCCTCGAAGGTGGGCGAGGACGTGTTCAGCGTGTAGATGTCGATGCTGTCGTCCCGGTTCATCATGCTCTCGATCAGGTGCTCCACCTCGGAATACTCCCGGGACAGCACGGTGCTGATGTCGCCGTGGGCATTGGCGAAGCGGTAGTAGGCGTTGTTGACGGCCTCCTGCCAGCTGTTGTCGTTGATCTTCAGGCGAATCTCGGCCTTCTGGGCGGGGTCCAGGTTGCGGATCGCCAGGCCGTCGCCGGTGAAGACAAAGTAACCGCCCGGCAGCACGCAGGCCGCCATCACGTTGCCGTAGTTCTCCAGCGGCATGTCCGTGACGCCCGCCAGGAGCTCGCCGGCCTGCAGGTCCACGGGGCAGATCTCGCCGCCGCGCACGCAGTAGACGGTGTCGGTGTCGGGGTCATAGCCCAGGCCCACCAGCGGGCTGTACTCGCTGACCTTGACCTGCGCCAGGGGCTGCACGCTTTCGCTGGCCGGGTCGTAGGCCGCCAGGTTCGCCACGGTGTTGTTGTTGTAGTCGTACTGCTCCACCAGCAGCGCGCCGTCCTTGTAGGGGGTGACGGCGACCACGTTGCGCAGGTCGTCCACCGGCTCGCGCTTGCCGGTCTTGACGTCGATGGTGAACACCATGTACTCGCCGTTGCCCTGCACGTCATAGCAGCGCACGAAGACCTTGCCGCCCTCAAGCCCCAGCACGCAGTCCGGCCGGCCGGGGTAGGCGTTTTCGTCGTAGTACTCGATCAGGTCGCTCCAGTCCACTTCGCTCACGGGCTCGAAGATCGCGGTGTTGTCGTCGTTCAGCGTCATGAGCATGATCTGCGCGCCTTCAAACTCGGTGATCTCGGCGTAGCGGGTCACCAGGTACAGGGCGTACAGCTGGCCGTCGGAGGCGAAGGGCAGCACGATGTAATCGCGGGTGCTCTCCTCGTCTGCGGGATAGACGAATGTGTATTCCCGCAGGTCCGGGTCGCCCAGGCGATAGGTGTAGACGCTGCTGTAGCCGGAGGCGTAGAGCGTGTCCCCCGCCGCGAAGCAATAGTTGAAATACAGGTTGCCGTCGTCACCGTTGTGCCCCAACAGCGCGTCGCCCTCGGAGGCCATGGCGGGCAGGCAGGCCAGCGCCATCACCAGCGCCAGCAATACGCAAAGCTTTTTCATGTTTCACATTCTCCTGTTCTGTCAGCATTGCACGGGTCAGTGCTCCGGCGCTTCCCCGGCCTCGTCCGCGGCCGCGTCCGCCGCGTCGGGCGCCTCGTCGGCGTCCGGGTCCAGCGTGTACACGTTCACGGACATGTCCAGGCGCACGGAATCGTCCGGGTTAAAGTCCACATAGGCCAGGTACTGGGCGCTGCCGCCCTTGTCGGACCGCTCCTCGCCCACGCGGGAGATGCTGGAGACGGTGCCCTCGGTCTGGTGGGTGCTGTCCATGTCCCACGCGAACTCGATCAGCACCTTGTCGCCCTCGTGGATCTCGGTCAGGTCCAGCTCCGACACCAGGATCTGGATCTGCAGCCCGTCCCGGGGATAGACGGTGATGATCTTGCCGCCCTTTTCCACATTGCTGCCCTGGGCGGCCTCCACGCTGGCGACGATGCCGTCCATCGGGGCGTGGATCACGTTGTCGGTGGCGAACAGGCCGTCCAGTACGCCGTCCACGGTCTCGAACAGCACCTCGCCGCGCTCCACGCGGTCGCCCACCTTCACGTGCATCTTCAGCACGCTGCCGCTGCCCTTGACGGCCGACGCGGTGTTCTGCTGAATGGTGCCCCGACCGATGCGGGTGTTGGTGGAATAGGCGCTGTCGCGGTACACGCCCACCGTCTCGCCCATGTAGAACTCGCCGCCGGTCACCTCTAACTTGTAGGGGGTGTTGCCGGATTCATCCATGTCGGAGATGCTGGTGACCACCGCAGTGCCCACATGGGTGCCGTCCTTGGTGCAGGACAGGTAGACCTTCTCGCCGATGTGTATGTACTTGGTCTCGCTGCTGTTGTAGGCCTTCTCGGTGGTGGCGGAGACCACGTATTTGTGCATGGGCTCGATGTACATCACGCCGCCGTAGCGCTCGGTGATGCCCTCGATCTGATCGCCCTCCCGGGCGAATATGCCGCTGACGGTGCCGTCCATTTCGGCGTACACCATCGTGGTCTTCAGCGTGGCCACCACGTCGCCCACGTGGATCGGATCGCCCTTGCGCAGCTCGATCTCGTCGATCAGCCCGCCGAAGGGGGCGCTGACCGACAGCGTCTTGCTGGACACCACATTGCCCTGGAAGGTGACCTGCGCCAGCGCGGGCACGCCCAGGAGCATCGCCAGCGCCACCGCCAGCGCACCGATCCGAAGCTTGTTCCTACTCATAAACTCAGCCTCCCCTGCTTTTTTGCGTTATCCCTCGTTCGCGTCACTGCGCCCGGTATTCGCCGAAGGGCTGCTTCAGCATGGTCTCCGGGCCCAGATAGACGTCGTAGAAGTACATGATGCTGTTGGTCGAGCTGCTCAGCTCGTAGGCCATGTTCTCCACCTCGGCGCGGATGGACAGGTCGCACGCCTGCGAGAAGTCGCTGTCCGACATGGCCGACACGTAGGCGGGGTCCCGGTTGACCTTCATGGCCAGCGTATAGTCAAACTTGCGGGTGGACACGCCCAGCATCTTCAGCTCCGTGTACTTGGTGCCGCCGGTGAAGCCCTCCGTGGGGAAGGCCGCCACGTCGTCGCCCACCTTCAGGGCCACGTACTGTATGCCGCTGTTGTTGAGCAGGCGGTACACCTCGCCGTTGAACCGCCACTCGTAGGTGAAGCGGTCGCCCAGGCTGGCGTCGGGCTGAGCGCTCAGCAGCAGCGTGTTCAGCGCGTCCGGGTCGTCCCCGGGGTTGGGCTGCCGCGGCTCCCCGTCCGCGTCGACGGGCGCGGGCACATCCCAGTGGCAGAGCGCGGCGGTGAACAACTGGTCCTCGCCCACCGGCGCGTCCGGCCCCTGGGCGGATTCCAGCACCAGCGAGAGCGCCAGTTCCTCGCCGCCCAGCTCCAGCCGCTTCATCGGCGCCTCCGGAACCTCCAGCGCCACGGCGTCGTACTCGGCCTTCTCCTCGCCGTCGCCGGCGGCGTGGGTCTTGGCGGGCTTTTTATCGCCGCCGCCTCCGCCGCCCCAGCCGCCGCCGTTGTCCGGGGGCTCCTCGGGCTCCGCCTTTTCCACGGTATACTCCTGGGCGGATTCGTAGAGGTTGCCGGCCGCGTCCTGCACCAGTATGTCGCCCGGGAGGAACGTCCTGGCCTTTTGGCCGGTATAGGTAAAGGTCTCGCCGTCGGCCAGGTCGTGCCACTTCTTGCCGCCGTTCAGCGACACCCTTTGAACGCCGCTCATGGCGTCCGCGGCGGTCACATACAGCGTGTAGTCGGCGGTTTCATCCACCTGGATGTCCACCTGCTCGGGCGGGGTCATGTCCAGCCACAGGGTGTACTGCTCCGAGGCGCTGACGATGTCGCCGATGCCGTCCAGCAGCGCAAAGCGCAGCGTGTAGACGCCCTCCCGCTCGGGCTCGTAGGTGTTCCCGGACATGGGGATGA
>JAFYBB010000110.1 GCA_017540445.1 Clostridia bacterium
CCGGAAGCAGGATTCTTATCGTGTATTCTTTTCCAAACATCTTCAAGCGTAAACCCACTGTCGGGACGAATCCTGTATTCCATGAAATCAAACGTCCAGAATGTATCTATATCCTTGTTTAATCCGTTTTCCCGCCACCATAGGAAAGAAATCCCGGTATGTTCCTTCCCTTTGCCTTTCATGGTAAAAATGAGTCACTTGGGGACAGGTTCCAAGTGACTCATTTATGCGTCTAATAGCTATTCTATATACACCAAATGTAGTAATTTTGAGTCAACAGGAACCTGTCCCCGAGTGACTCACACATGCCGCCTTCAGCACGGCCACGGCCTTCTCCAGCAGGTCCATCGGTATGTTCAGCGCGGGCAGCAGGCGCACGCGGTCTTTGGCGGTCAGGCAGAGCACGCCGTTTTCGATGCACTTCGCCACCACCTCGCGGGCGGGCTTTGCGGTTTTGACGCCGATCATCAGGCCCATGCCGGACACGCGCTCGACGCCCGGGGCGCCGGTGAGCTGGTCGAAGATGTACTGGCTGCGCGCGCGCACGCCCTGGAGCAGATCGTCGTCGATGCGGCTCAGTATGCTGATCGCGCCGGCGCACACGGCGGGGTTGCCGCCGAAGGTGGAGCCGTGGTCGCCGGGGCCCAGCACGTCTTTCACCTTCTCGCCCAGCAGGCACGCGCCGATGGGCAGGCCGCCGCCCAGGCCCTTGGCGGTGGAGACGATGTCGGGCTGTATGCCGAAGTTCATGTAGGCGTACAGCGCGCCGGAGCGGCCGTTGCCGGTCTGCACCTCGTCCACGATCAGCGGGATGTCGCGGGCATGGGCGTAGTCGGCCAGCGCCTGCGCGAAGCCGGCCTCCAGCGGCACCACGCCGCCCTCGCCCTGCACGCACTCGATCATCACGCCCGCCACGGGGGTCTTTTGGTCGATGGCCGCCAGCGCGTCCATGTCGCCGGGGGCGATGTGCTCAAAGCCCGGCACCAGCGGCTGGTACAGCTCGTGGTAGTGGTCCTGGCCGGTGGCGGACAGCGTGGCCAGCGTGCGCCCGTGGAAGCTGTTCTTCAGCGTCACGATGGTATAGCAGCCCGGGCCCTTCTTCTCCGCCGAATACTTGCGGGCCACCTTGATGGCGCACTCGTTGGCCTCCGCGCCGGAGTTGCCGAAGAACACCTTCTTCATGCCCGTGCGCGCGCACAGCATTTCCGCCAGCTTCGCGCAGGGCTCGGTGTAGTACAGGTTCGACGTGTGGGGGATCTTCCCCAGCTGCTCGGTCACGGCCTTCAGCCACACGTCGTCCGCCGCGCCGAAGCCGTTCACCGCGATGCCGGAGCCCAGGTCGATGTACTGTCTGCCGTCCGCGCCCGTCAAAAGCGAGCCCTTGCCCGACACCAGCTCCACCGGAAACCGGGCGTAGGTGTTCGCCACATACGTTTTATCCAAGGTTTGAAGGTTGCTCATTTCGTCGTCCTCCCGTTGCATAATTAGGAATGGGGAATGAGGAATGAGGAATGGAGGAGGAAATCCTTGCGGATTTCATTGATTTGGAATGGATTGGAACAATCATTCCTAATTCCTCATTCCTAATTCCTCATTACTCCTGTGCCCCTCGCACCATCGTGCCGGCGCCCTCGTCGGTCAGAAGCTCCATCAGTATCGAGTGGGGCACCCGGCCGTCCATGATGATGACCTTCTTCACGCCCTGGCGGATGGCCTGTATGCAGCACTCCACCTTCGGGATCATGCCGCCGGAGATCACGCCCTGTTCCCGCAGCGCGTGGGCCTCGGTGATGGTCAGCTCCGGGATCAGCGTGGAGGGGTCGTCCTTGTCCCGCAGCAGGCCGGGGATGTCCGAGAGCATGATCAGGCGCTCGGCCCCCAGCGCGCCGGCCACGTGGGCCGCGGCGGTGTCGCCGTTGATGTTGTAGGCGTTGCCCTGCCGATCGCACCCCAGCGTGGAGATCACCGGGATGTAGCCCTTCTCCAGCAGGTCGGTGACGGGGGCGATGTTCACCTTCGTGACCTCGCCCACGAAGCCCAGCCGCTCGTCGCGCATCTCGGCCTCGATCAGCCGGCCGTCCATGCCGGATATGCCCATGGCCTGGCTGCCGTGCATCTCCAGCAGGTTCACCAGCGTCTTGTTGATCTTGCCCGCCAGCACCATCTGCACGATGTCCACGGTCTCCCGGTCGGTGACCCGCAGGCCGTCCACGAACACGGCCTCCTTGCCCAGCTTGCCCATGATCTGGCTGATCTCGGGCCCGCCGCCGTGCACCAGCACCACCTTCACGCCGATCAGCCACAGCAGCACCACGTCCTCCATGACCTGCTGCTTCAGCTGCTCGTTCACCATGGCGTTGCCGCCGTACTTGACCACCACGATCTTGCCGGTGTAGCGCCGGATGTAGGGCAGGGCCTGCACCAGCACCTGGGCCCGCTCGGCGTTGGAAAAGTTCTTCTCGTTCATGATCTGTAATCCCCGTTGATCTTCACATAGTCGTAGGTCAAATCGCACCCCCAGGCGGTGGCCTCCTGATCGCCCATGCCCATGTCGCAGCGGAAGCGGACCGCCCGCTCGGACAGCAGCTTCAGCGCCGCGGCCTCGTCGAAGGCCTGCACGCAGCCGTCGCGGTAGAAGCACAGCGTTTCCGCCTCGCCCACCAGGTACAGCTCGATCACGGCGGGGTCGAAGTCCACGCCGGCGTAGCCCAGCGCGCACAGCACGCGGCCGCAGTTGGCGTCCTTGCCGAACACCATGGCCTTCACCAGGCTGGAGCCCACCACCGACCGGGCCAGCGCGCGGGCGTGTTCCTTTGTGTCGACGCCCGTCACACGCATCTCCATCAGGTGGGTGGCCCCCTCGCCGTCCCCGGCCATCTTCACGGCCAGGTCGCGGCAGACGGTGAACAGCGCCTCGACGAAGGTCTGATACGCCTCGCCCTCGTCGGCGATGGGCGCGTTGCCCGCCAGGCCGTTGGCCAGCAGCAGCAGCGTGTCGTTGGTGCTGGTGTCCCCGTCCACGGAGATCATGTTGAAGGTGTCGGGCACCACGGCGCTCAGCGC
>JAFYBB010000111.1 GCA_017540445.1 Clostridia bacterium
CGAGGAAACAACCCCCGTCGAGGAAGCGGCCCCCGTCGAGGAAGAGATCATTGTCGAGGAACCCATTCCCCAGGATACCGAAGAACTGAACGCGTTGGCTGCGATCAGGCTGGCCGAGGCGCCGATGACGCTGGGCGTGTCCGAAAGCGCGGCGGCGAACATCGTCGTACCCGAAAGCACCAGCGAACCGGCGCCCGCCGAAACCCCGGCCGCGGCGCAGGAACCGGTTTCCGACGCCGCCGAAGCGCCGGCGGAAGTGCCGGTAGAAGAGGAAGCGGTGTACGAGGCCCCGGCCCTGGTGACGGTGGCCGCGCCGAGGGCGGCACTGATGGCCGCTTCCGGGTCGGAGGCAGGCGCGTCCGACGGCGAGAATGAGAAAGCGGAACAGCCTTCCGCGTTGCAGACCCTGATCGACAATGCCCTGAAGGGCGTGACCGGCAAGCTGACCGGGCGCCTCAAGGTGATCCTGGCGAAGGAGACCGCCTACGAGGGCGAGGTCAAGATCGAAAAGGGTGATCGGGAGATTGCCGACGACTTCGAGCTTGAACTGACCACCGAGGACGCCGGTGAAGACAGCCTGCAGGCCGACGGCATGACCACCTTCAAGGGCAACATGCTGGTCAAGGGCATCAACCTGATCATCCGCGGCCTGGGAATTCCGGGCAAGGTGACGGTTGAGGATGCGAAGCTTACATATTACGGCAGCAAGGCCAACGATACCGTCAATGTCGAACTGAACAAGGGCGCTTCCGCCGAGATCCAGACCGGCGAGGGCGACGATACGGTGAGCGCCACGCTGACGGGCGGCGACGGTCTGTCCGTCGATACCGGCGAGGGCGATGACACCCTCAGCGTCGAGTCCAACGGTAAACTGGATATCCAGACCGGCGAGGGCAGCGACACGCTGAACTTGACCGTCAAGGACACCGCCGAGGCGACCATACAGACCGGCGCGGGCGGCGACAAGGTGAAGCTGAAGGATGCCTCCGCCGGCAAGGTTGAGCTGGATACCGGCGAAGACGACGACATCGTCGAGGTGGACGTCGGCGTGTCTGGCGGCTACAGCGCGGGCCAGCTCACCGTCAAGACCGGCGACGGCGACGATTCCGTCTCCATCGGCAACGAGAGCGGAGACATGGCTTACGGCAATCGATCCAACAACAAGGTCAGCGTCGATCTGGGCACGGGCGTCAACGAGGTCACCGTGCACACGGACGCGGCGGGCGTCGTGTCGCAGATCGCCATCAACGGCGAGAGCGGCAACGATCACGTGCACCTCACCAGCGAGCTCGAGGACGACGAGGATGAGGTCGCCGAGGAGGATCGGATCAAGGGCACGGCGGATAGCATCGACCTGGTTTCGGACAAGGGGCCGCTGCACCTGGCGCTCACAAAGATCGAAAGCCTCACCGACGATCTGGAGAACAAGCGCACCGTGGAGCTGACGCCCGACGACAAAAAAACGGTCGACTTTTTCTATGGCGAGGCGGAGTCGTTTGTTGATTATAAGCTCAAGGCGCCTGCCAGCAAGATCAGGAACATCACCATACGGAGCAAGGACGGCAAGACGCTGCTGCTTTCCAACCTGGTGATCGACACCGACACCACCTGGGACGGCGAGAACAAGCTGGTCATCAAGGAGAACGCGGTCATCGACGTTGTGGGCATGAACCTGCGGCTGACCGCCCGCGACATAGAGGTCAACGGCACCATCAAGGCCGACGTGGTACAGATCGAGGCGCTGGACGGCACCGGGAAGTACAGGCGTAATGTCTCGGACGTGTACGAGTCCTTGACGGAATCGAAGGAAGTGCCGGTGATCGAAGACATCGGCGGCGGCGTTGCGGGCCTGGCACTGGCGGCCTGGGATCTGGTGAACATCAACGACAAGGCCACCATCACCATTGGCGAAAAGGGCGCGGTGCTCGCCTCCGGCGATGTGATCATGCTGGCCAAGGTGCAGCAGTCCGGCTCGCTGATCTCCGTCATTCCCGTCAACCTGGTAAACGTGAAGGTTGGCAGGGCCAGCGTGGATATCGCGGGCAAGGTATACGCGGGCGTATCCAATATTGAAAGTGTCAATAAAGAACTGAGCAACGTGAAGTTCACTGAGGGGCGCGGTACTGTGCGGGTGAAAGCGCAGACGCAGACCTACATCGGTGATACCCTGGCGGACAAGCTGACCGATTTCTTCCCGATAGCGGTTTCCGTGGTGGTCGACAGCGCCGAGGTGAACGTGAAGGATACCGCGGTCATCGAGGCGGGAAAGGATGTCAAGCTGGGGTCCTGGTCCCAGATCAAGGCCCACAGCCACGCGGATTCCGGCCTGGGCGGGACGCCTCTGGCGCTGGCCGCGGCCGTGCTGGTCAACGACGCGAACACCACCGTGAACGGCACGGTGATCGCCCACAAGGGCGACGTGCATGTGACCGCCAAGGGCGACGTGACCGCAAAGACGGTGGCCGATAAGGGTGTATTGCATGACAGCCATTCCGGCGGCTACATTGCGGTCACCGTCGCGCTGCAGGACGTGAAGGCCGAGCTGGGCAAGAACGCCGTGGTCAGCGCCAGCGGCAATGTGCTGGTGCAGTCCACCGCTCTGGAAAAGGTCGAGAACCACGCCGTATCCTCTCAGGACGAGAGCGAAGCGGATCAATCCAAGATCGGTAAGACCAAGAATAAGGTACTCAAGGCGCTGTTTAATAAGATCCTGCCCAAGATCACAGCGCTGGTCGGCAAGAAATTCATCAAGGAGAGCGCGCAGAAAAAACTGGAAAAGGCGCTCAAGAAGGTCGTTTCCGGCGATCATTCCGCGACGCTGGACGACGACGCCAAGACGCATGGCAGTGTGGAGGTCAAGGTTGACGACGCGGACGACAAGGCTCAGGTGACTGTCAGTGTGACCCCCAATACCGGCTACAGGGTGAAGTCCGTCAGCTGGCGCGGCTATAAGGCGGGCAAAGATGTGTATGAGACCGGCGAGGCTCAAAAGTCCGCAGACGGCAAGTCGTGGACGTTCGACCAGAGCCTGGACAACGTGATCGTCTTTGTGGAATATGAGGAGGGCAACAGCTCCAATGCCGCTGACAGCGACGAGGAGCCCAACATGGACGAGCTGTTCGCCGACTATGAAAAGACGGCCGACGGCGAAGATGAGAACGATGTCAGCACCGACGGCGACAGCCTCGAAAAGCTGGTCAACGATCTGAACGACGATCTCGAGACTGAGGAGCAGCTGAAGGCGCTGGAGGACGGCATCGAGTTCGTCAAACTGGAACTGAAGAGCGTTTCCAACGGCGCCCTGCTGACCTATGAGACGGAGAATGACGACAACATCCACAGCCTGAAGCAGACGTACAAGGGACAGAAGCTGCGCCTGATCCCCAACCCCAAGGACGGGTACAAGCTGAAGGACGGCAGCCTGGTCGCGACCTATTATATGAAGGAGACGGTCCACGGCGAGGAGAAAGTCGTCGAAAAGAAGGTCATCATCAATCCCGACGACAAGGGCCGCTACTATCTGGAGGTGCCCGAGGATATCCAGAACAATCCCAACAGCGGCTCAAAGGGCGAGACGCTGTCGGACATCAGCATTACGGCTGAATTCGAGAAAGGCGAATCCGACAAGAAGAGCGACGAGAGCCAGTTCCAGTTGACCGGAACCCTGGCGGTGGCGGTGGCGGACAACGACAACCGGGCCATCATCGACGCGGGCGCTGCTGTGACCGCAGCGAACGTTGGGGTGGAATCCAAGGCCAATACCGACGTCGAGAACATCGCCGACGGCACCGCCGCCTCCAAGGAGGAGAAGGAGAAGAAGGACGAGTACGCCATCGAGCGTCCCAAGGAAAAGACCTACAAGGCATACGACCTCCAGGGCACGAAATACGGCTTGCTGGCGGATTACACGCAGCATGGTGAGATCAAGATCGAAAAGACGAAGGAGGCGCTGGTCTATTCCTTCACCGTCGAGGCCACGCCGGAGGATGGCTACGAGGTGGGTACCGCTTACGTGGTCTACTATCAGGGCGGTAAGCAGAAGACCGAGGAGCTGACAAAGGGCAGTGACGGCAAGTACCGCTTCAACCTCTCCAAGAGCGGGCTCGACGCCGACGAGGGCAGCACCGCCGTGGTCAGCTTCGGCTTTGCCTGCACAACGGACACGGCGGACGTGACCGCCTCGACGGTCAGCAAGCCCCAGGTCATCATCTCCAACCCGATCCTGATCGCCCACAATGGCAAGAAGGACGCCACAGAGAATAACGATACGACGTTCGGCACGATCTATGGCAACGCGGGCAAGACGAAGAAGGACGATGACGGCAAGGTGACCGCCTACGCTTTCGATGTGACCCCCGCGACGAACAAGGGCTATGTGTTGGACGGCAAGCCGAAGGCGACCTGGAAGGACGCCTCCGGCAACGAGCAGAGCAAGGAACTGAAAAAGGAAAACGATGGCGTCTGGTATCTCGAAATGGACGGCATCCCAGCGGGCGTGCCCGTCCAGGTGACCGCGACGTTCAAGGACGATCTGCACGACTTCAAGGTGGATTCCGACAAGGTCAAGAACGGTACCGTTACGCTGCACGACAAGCAGGTCAAGACCTCGGATAAGCCGATCATCACCGTGAAGCCCAACGCGAACTATTCCGTAAGCGATATCGTGGTGACCTACTTTGACGGCACCACCAATAAGGAACTCAAGCTGAGCGCGGGGGATCTGGAACAGGTCAAGAAGGACGGCAAACCGGTGGAGGGCGTCTATCAGCTGACGAAGCCGCTGCCTGGCATTTCCTCCGGCGATGTGAAGGTCAACGCCAGCTTCAAGCTGAAGAACATCGGCCTGCTGGACGAAAAGAGTAAGGACTATACCCTGTCCGAGTACAACGTGGCTCAGACGGACAAGGTGACAGTGAAGCTCAGCGACGACAAAGCCAAAGCGGGCTACGGGGTCCAGGAGGTCACCGTGGACGGCAAGGCCGTGACGGTGGACAGGGACGGCAGGTTTGAACTGCCTGCAGGCACAAAGGATGGCGCCAAGCTGAACGTGAAGGTCAAGCTGGCGCTCAAGGACATCGAAATCAAGGACGCGAAGCTGGCAAACGGCGAGATCCAGTCCAGCGCGGCGCGCGCAAACCGCGGCGACGTGGTCAAGGTCACCATCAAGCCGAAGGCCAACTTCCGGATCAAATCCGGCACGCTGAAGGCCGTGATCACGGACAAGGACGGCAACACCACCGAGGTGTTCATGTCCCGCCAGGACGACAAGACCTACACTTTCAACATGCCCTCAGGCATCGACAAGGAAGCGACGGTGTCCTTCGCTGGCGAGTTTGAGCCCGGCCAGTCCGACAGCTCCGCCTTTGAGACCAGCCTGGGCGCGGGCCTGGCCGTGACAGTATCCAACAGCGAGACCCGCTCGGACGTCAAAGGCACGGTTTCGGCCTCCGGCAACGTGAAGGTGAACTCGGCCATCACCGGCGGGGTGAAGACCGAGGCTAAGGCCGGCTACAGCAAGGCCAACACGGGCCTGGGCGGCGCGGTCGCTGTGCAGGTGGCCTCGATGGACGCCAAGAGCTTGATCCACAAGACGGCGGATATCGAGCTGGACGGCAAGCTGATCGTCGATACCGGCGCTGAAGTCAAGTACAATGTGAACGGTGACGCCTCCGGCAGCAAGGAAGCCGGCAATCTGGGCGTGGGCGCGGGCATCGCCGTGGCCGTGAATGGCTCGGACGCCTTCGCCGCGGTGCAGGACGGCGCGAAGCTGGCTGCGAAGTCCGAGAACGGCAAGATCAAGGGCATTGCCATCACCGCGGTACAGAAGATGGAGGACAATGTCAGCGCCAAGGCCGGCGCGGCGGGCGGCACCGCTGTGGTGCCCGTGGCCTCCGTGGACGTGACCGCGGCAAAGGCCAGCGCGTATCAGGGCAAGGTCTCCGCCAATATGCTGGAGTTGAATGAAAACGCGGCGGTTTCCGCCAAGTCGGACGTGAAGCATACCATCACCACGGACGCCTCCGCGTCCGGCAAGGGCGCAGGGGTCGGTGCGGCCATCGGCGTGTCGGTGGTCTTCGACAAGGCCATCGCCGAGCTTAATCAGAGCGTGAAGGCGAAGGCGGTGACCGTCACCGCCGAAACCGTGTCCAACCTGACCAATAACGCTACCGCCAGCGCCTCCGGCGGCAAGAAGGAGGGCGAGAAATCCGACGACAAGGCGGACGGCATGGTCGGCGGCGCGGCGGGCTTGGCCAAACAGAACAAGTCCAGCGGCGTAAACGGCGGCGCGATCCAGAACGCGACCAAGGACCGCCAGAAGGCGGAGACCAGCGAGGGCTCCGTTGGTGTAGCCGGCGCGATCGTGGTCAACGTGCAGAACAGCGAATCCCGCGCCCAGGTCAAAAACGGCGTGAACCTCACCGCCGACGATCTCGTGGCCGTGACGGCGCTGAACGGCACCACTTCAAAGGTCAAGGCCAATGCCAGCGTCACCAATTCCAACATCGGCGTGGGCGTGGGCGCCGCCGTGAACATCATCGGCCTCAAGAACATCGCACAGATGGGTGACGGCGAGATCAAGGCTGCCATGCTGAAGGTCACCGCCACCACCAAGCGGACCGAACCTGAAGAACAGAAGAAAAAGGCTCCCGCCGAGGAAGTGAAAACCGAGAAGCAGATGTCCAGCCAGCTCGCCGAAACGGTCAGCGGATACATCACCGATCTGGCCAGGGAGATTGGCCTGGATCAGTATGTGCCCGTGGACCTGCTCGGCGAAATACTGAACCCCATCATCGATGAGGTGACTGGCGAGCTGCTGGAGCTCACGGGGCTGGGCCAGCTGTTTGGCGGCGACGGCGATTTGAAGACGAAATTCAAAAACGCCATGAACGCGATGATCGGCGAGGACGGCGCGCTGACGCAGCTGCCGGAGCAGCTGCTTAAGCCCATGATGGAGCCCATCATGGACGCGCTGGAGCTGGGCAGCCTGAACGGCGAGCAGTTTGACGCCGTCAGCACGGCGCTGTTCGACGAACTTCTGGACAACCTGAAGGACAACCTGCTCACCACGGATGTGCTGATGGACCTGCTGAAAATCCTGGAGCAGGATTCTCTGGGCTGGGTGAAAAAGGAAGTCCCGAATATGCTCAAGGGCATGTTCAAGGGCGACAAGAAGGGGGAGACCTGGAAGAAATTCGGCAAGGAGCTGGGAACGCATCTGCTCAAAGGCGTCGCGAACGAGCTCAAGAAGGTCGTCGAAAAGTCCGTGGAGCAGACGTTGCAGAACGTGGAGGTGCCCGGCTTGACGCTGCAAAACCGCTCCCGCGCCGTCAAGGCCTTCAAGGAGGTCAAGGACGCCTGGAAGGCGGAGAGCATCACCAACATCTATCAGGACGCCGCGAACCATGTCACCGAGACCTTCCGCACGCAGGTGTTCGACTATGAGAAGATGATCTACAACCTGACCCAGACCGACTTTACAGGGAAGATTTCGGACGCCCTGAAGAACGGCGCGCAGAAGGCGCTGGTGAATCTGACCAACGGCGCCATCAGCAAGCTGGTCAGCACGGGGGGCGTGGCGCTGGAGGCCGAGCAGGCGAAGGCCACGGGACACGTGGTCGATACCCAGGCCATCGCCGGCGCAGGCGCGAAGAGCTTGGGCGTCGCGGGAAGCGTGGCCATCACGGTGTTCAACGCCGACACGAAGGCGACGATCGCGAATGGCGCGGCGGACCGCAATATCGTGGTGACCGGTGAAATGGTGGTCGAGGCCGACGAGCTGCGCAGCGTGAAGAACGTGGCCTCCGCCGCAGCCGATTCCAAGGGCAACGCCGCGGACAACAAATCCTCCGAGGACAAGGACAACAAGAATGTCGGCGGCAACGAGGCCAAGTCCGTGGCCGAGAATGAAAAGAAGACCATGAAGATGACCGTCGACGTGGGCGGCACGGCCACGATCCTGCAGGGCGATATGGGGGACAACCGCCCGGTGATCCACGTCACTCTGAAGGACGGCTACAAAATGCCCGACGGCGACAAGGCCACTTATACCTATACCAATAAGGAAGGCTTTGAGGTGACGGGCACCGTCAACCTGAAGAAGGACGACGACGGCAAGGGCTGGATGCTGGACGCCGCCAGCGACAGTGAGCTGAAGAAGGCGCCCGCCGACGCGGTGATCACATTGGAGCTGAAGCCCGTCGAGGTGCTGCACGAGGTTTCCGTGCCGGACGTGAGCCTGACCGACGTTGAGCTGGAGGAGGGCGCGGTCAGCGTATCCGTGAAGGGCCGCGAACCTGAGAAGAACAATACCATCAAGGCCCGCGCGGGCGAGGTGGTGGAGATCCACGTGGCCCGCAAGGCCGGCCGTACGCTGAACGGCATCGCCTATGCCTATACGGACAAGGACGGCAAGACCCACGAGGTCGAGCTGAAGGGCGACGGCTCCGGCACGGGAAAGGAAAAGGCGTTCACGCTCGTCTCCAAGTCGGAGAAGGAGTTCGTGTACAGCTTCACCATGCCGGACGGCGACGTGAGCGATATACTGGTCTCCATCGTGAAGGGCGACGAGCCGGATGACGGCGACGCCGCCACCTCCGCTACCTCCGACGACGGCATGAAGGTGGGCGTCGGCGCGGCCTTCTCGATGGTGTACGGCGACACCCACGTCACCGCCACCGCGGGCAAGGGCGCCTACACCGTGGGCAAGCTGGACGTGAAGGCCGGTTCCGACCACAAGGAGAACATCTCCAGCGCCGCGGGCACCGACCCGATCTCCGGCGACCTGGACACCGACAACACCAAGGACGTCAGCATCGACGCCACCGTGGCGCTGAACATACTGGACAACGACATCGTGGCCGAAATCAACAAAAACGCCTCCGTCAAGACCACCGACGGCGATCTGAACGTCTCCGCCAAGGAGGATTCCAATACCGAGACCACCGCGAGCGCCTTCTCCGTCGGAGAAGCCGTGGCGGTGGGCGCCAGCGTGGCCCTGAACATCGCCAATTCCGGCGTGAGGGCCTCGATGCTGGGCGGCGCGGAGGTGGCCGGCAATGCCGCCATTTCCTCGAACACCCACTCCGAGGACGTGACCAAGGCCCTGGCCACCGCGATGGGCGCGGACGTCGCCCGCAACCTGGCCAAGGCCGGCGAAACGGTCAACAACGACCTGGAGGAAAAGGCCAACGATCTGCTCAGCGGCAAATACATGAAGGCCGACGACAAGAACGACAACAAGACCGGCGACAAGATCGACAAGCGCCTGGACGAGAAGTCCGCGGACGACAAGAGCAAGACCGTCAAGGGCGAGGCGACCTCCAAGAACGCGCTGAAATCCCAGGCGGTGAAGTCCGGCGACGGCGGCAACGCGAAGTCGGGCGTCAGCGAGGCCACCGGCGAGGCCAACAGCGCCACCGACAAGAAACTGGACGTCGCGGAGGAGGACAACAATAAGAGCATCATGGTGGCCGCGGCGGTGGGCCTGACCATCGCAAGCCACGATGCAAAAACCGAGATCGGCAGGATCGTCGCGACCAAGAAGGTGGACGCCACCGCCGAGAACACCGGCAACTTCAACACGATGGGCACCGGCGCGGCCATGTCGCTGGCGAAGAACGCCAACGCCATCGCGCTGGGCGTGGCTGTCAGCGTGAACAGCAACACCGCCGCCGTCAAGGCCACCGGGGACATCGTCTCCTCCGGCAAGGAGGACGTGAACGTCACCAGTACCCTGACTCAGAACATGGACGGCGACTTCGCCGGCAAGCTGGCGGCCCAGTCGCTGGCCGGCTCCGTGGCGGGCAAGGACAGCAAGGTGTCCCTGGCCGGCGCGGTGAGCGTCGTGACCAGCAAGGCCAGCTCCACCGTGGAGATTGCGGGAGGAAAGGACGGAGGCAGCCGGGAAAAGGTTGCAGATGTGCTGGTGATCGATGAGAACGGACCGGTGATCGATCATTACGAGCAGGTGGTTGATCACTATGAGCAGGAGCCTGAATACAAGCAGGTCACCGTCATGGTCCTCAGCGGGAGAGGCGTCTATGTTCCGCAGACCAGGTATGAGCTGATAGGCTACAAGGATGTGCCGGTCTACCGGGACGAGCCGGTCTATAAGACGAAAGAGCTGTACCGGGAGAAGGGCGAGCGCGTCATCTACGGCGGCAACATCAACATCGAGGCCACCGACAAGTCGAAGCTGGCGGCCAGGGCGGGCGGCCTGAGCCTGTCCACCGGCGCCAGCGTGGGCATGGGCGTCGCCACCACCACCATCGTAAGCTCCAACACCGTCGAGGCGGGCCTGGGCAGCAATACCGCCGTCAAGGCGGCAGGCAAGTTTACCATAAATGCCGAGAAGAAGGAAGTCACCTTCAGCGACTACAAGAACCTGGTGGACATGCGCTACCTGGTGACGGATTCCAGCGCCCTGACCGACGAGCAGCGCGCGAACGCCAACACGGGCATCATCGACCTGAGAAAGGGCGATGGCGACGATAATTACAAGGCCGAGGTCAACCTGACCACCGACAAGCTGCTTTCGCTGGCGGACGGCCTGAACTTCCTGTCCAGCCAGAACACCTACGCCGAGGCCATCGCGGGCGCCGTCTCCACGGGCTCCCCCTCCAAGGGCGAGAGCAAGGCCAGCCTGGCGGGCTCTTTCGCCGTGGCCGTCGCCAGCAACCACGTCACGGCCTCGCTGGGTGACAACGTGACCATCGAAATGACCGGCGGCGCGGACGTGACCGCGAAGGACGGCAACAACGCGCGGATCATCGCGGGCAGCCTGTCCGCGGCCCCGGCCAAGGCCAGCGTGGGCGCGACCGTGGCCGTGATGGTCAACAGCGACACGGTGCTCACGGAGAGCGGCAGCAACGTCAATATCAAGACCACCGACGCCAAAACCGCGGCGGATATCAACCACACCGCCGAGGTCACCGGCAAGCAGCAGGTGTTCACCGGGGCCATGAGCGTGTCTTCCGGAAACGTCGATTCGGCCGCCGTGGGCGGCGCGATCAACGTGATCGTCAGCAATACCGAGGCCAAGAGCCTCGTGGGCAAGGACGTGCACTTCACTGCCAGCCGCGACGTGAACTACGACTCCAAGGCGAAGTATGACCTGATGGCCATCTCCGGCAGCGCCGCGGTGAACGCGGGCGGCAAGGTGGCCGCGGGCGGCACGGTGAACGCCATCGTGGACAACACCGTGGCGCAGACCAGGTCGAACTACCGCCTGAACATCCAGGCGGGCCGGAACGCGAACGTCACATCCGACGTCTCCGACCAGCTGATCTCCGGCACGGCCTCCGCGTCGGTGGCGGCTGGCGTGAAGGGCCGATCCGGCGCGGGCGTGGTGAACGTGATCATCTCCAAGTCGAACGCCGATACCTACGTGGCGGGCGGGGCCGACCTGAATGCCAAGGGCGGCGACCTGAACGTCACCGCCGACAATGACGCCTGGATGCTGAACGCATCCCTCGCGGCGGCGGGCGCAACGGATACAGCCGTGGGCGCGGCGGTGAACGTGAATGTGTTCAAGCGCTACGCCAACGTGTACTACGGCCAGGGCAGCACAGGCTCGGCCTCGGGCGACGTCAAGGTGCAGGCCTCTGGACGCAACACCGACATCATCGGCGCGCTGTCCGTGGCGGGCTCTGTCGCGGGCGCCGCGATCTCCGGCAACGTCGGCACGGTGGTGGAGAGCAGCGAGATCCGCTCCAGGATCGGCGACAACACGACGCTGACCGCCGGCAGGAACGCGCTGATCGAATCCTACTTCTCCGACTACACCGTGGACGCCGCGGGCAACATCGCCGTCTCCGGCACGTCGCCCGCCGTCGGCGCGACCGCCGTGACCGTCGTCAAGAACAACGTGGTGGAGACGCTTCTGAACGCGTCCACCGTCACGGCAAATACGACAAACACCACCGCCACCAAAGCCCTCAGCGGCGAGAAGATCAACGGCGTCTACGTGGGCGCGAACGCCAAGGAGACCCAGTTCATCGGAGCTGCGGGCATAGCGGCCTCGGGCACGGGCGCCGCCATCAACGGCGAGGTCGTCACGGTGGTGAACAACAATAGCGTGCAGGCGGACGCCTCGAAGGCAACGCTGAAAGCGGACAAAGCCGAGGATATTTGGAAGTATCACAGCATAACGATTGCCTACAAGCCGAATGGCGGCGGCGCTCTTACAGGAACGCGCGTGATGACCGGCTTTGAAATGATGCTCCAACGTCTCCGCAACGGCGAGCTTGAATGGCTGGATTTCTACGAGGGCGAAACGACGGACCAGAACCTGAGACACAGGGTCGACCCCAACGACGTGGAAGCGTCGATCAGCTGTCTGAAGTACCCGATCAACGTTTCCGTCGTCGCCAACGACGACACCAGGCAGATGCTGCTGGCGGGCGGCGTCAGCGCGTCCCTCACCTCGCCGGCGGCCGGCGCGGCGGTGGTCACGCTGGTGTCCAACAAGGACGTGCAGGCCAAGGCCCACGACATGACCGCGGCCAAGGATGTGAACGTCTCCGCCAACAACCGTGACGACGTCAGGCAGCTGGCCATCAGCGCGGGCATTTCCGGCGGCGGTTCGGCGGTACAGGTCGGCGCGGCGGTGCAGGTGCTCAGGAGCAAGGCCATCGCCACGGTCGGCAGCGAAGTGACCGCCAAGAAGGGAAGCATCAACATTACCTCCAACAACACCACGAAACTGACCAACGTCGGCGCGGCCGTCGCGGCCAGCGTTGGCGGCGCGGCTGTCACGCCCGTGGGCGTGGTGACCTACTTCCAGGGCGCCTCCGAGGCCAACGTGCTTGAGGGCTCCACCCTGAACGCCGAAGGCGAGATCAATGTGACGGCGACCGGCGACAAGACCGTGAACATGTACGCCGCTGGCGTCGCCTTCGGCAGCACGGCCGGCATCTCCGGCACGGTCAGCGTGCTGGTCAGCAAGGACAAGACCAAGGCCAGCGTCGCCGAAGGGGCGGAGCTGACTTCCGGGCGGGATACGAACATCCTGGCCCACGGCGATTACACGCTGCGCTCGGCCAGCGCGACGCTCGCCGCTTCCACCGGCGTCGCCGCGGGCGTGAACGCCGTGGTGAGTGTCATGAAGAGCAATACCACCGCCGAATTGGGCGGCACGGTGCGCACGAAGGCCGCAGGCAGCGCCGTGAACGTGCGAGCCTACGGCAAGCGCGACGTCTCCACCATCGCGGCCAGCCTGGGCGCGGGCAGCGTCGGCGCGGGCGTGACCGTGATGGTGTTGACCGCCGGCTCGAAGATGAGCCAGGATGCCGCCGACATGATTGCCAACGGCGACGGCAAGGGGAAGGGCTTCGACGGCAAAACCTTCATGGACACCATGAAGAAGAGCGGCGTCAAGGCCGAGTACTTCACCGATGAGAACGAAGAGGACGAGGACCGCAAGCTGAACGGCGACATCCTCGCCGAGGACCTCGCCGGCAACGGCCACTACGAGAGCGAGAACGGCGTGGGCAGCAAGGACAAGAACGGCGGCAAGATCGACGCCGCCTCCGGCTACCAGAGCGCGGACCTGTCCAACGGCGATTTCGATGACGAGGGCGAGAAAGGCCGCGGCGAGGACCTGGACGTGACCGCCGAGTACGTCTGGCTGGACGCGGACGGCAACGAGACCACCGATGAGTCGAAGGCCGTCAAGCGGGTGGACAAGAAGGACACCAAGGACATCCAGAACGCCAAGACTCTGAACCAGTACACCTACACCGGCGACCCGGACGACGCCGTGATTGCGAAGATCACCAAAAACGCGGTCGTCACCAGCGACGCGGTCACCGTCGAGGCCAACCAGCCCGTCTCCGTCGATATGATCGGCGCGTCGGCGGGCGTCGGCCTGGCCGCGAGCGTGGGCGTCAGCACCGTCGTTGCGATGCTGCGCTCCAACGTGCTGGCGACCAGCACCGGCAGCATCACCGCCGCCAATGTGACCGTTTCCGCCAAATCCAGGTCGGGCAACGCCTACAGGGGCGACGACGCCGAGGGCCGCAAATCCACCATCAACAGCCTGCTGCAGGACGCGGTGAGCAATGATGACCAGGCCATCCGCGTGGTCGCCGCCACATTGAGCGCGAGCGCGGGCGTGGGCGCGGGCGTGGCGGTCTCCACCGTGCTGACCGACAACATCACCCAGGCCACGCTGGGCGGAACGGTGACGGGCGTCACCACGCTGAACGTCGCCGCCGACCACAACTACGGCAGCATGCTGGCCGGCACCGGCGCGCTGGGCGTCGGCGGACTCGCGACGGCCAACGCCTCCGTGTCCGTGGCCCAGGCCAACGGCACGGTGAAGGCCGAGATCGCCTCCGGCACGACGGTGACCGGCGCGGAGGGCGGCACGGGCGCAGACGTGAACGTCACCACGAATTCCAATGTCAACGTCAAGAGCCTCGCGGCCACCGTGGGCATCGGCGGCGTGGCCGTCAACGCCGGCGTGGGCCTGGCCATCAACCGCCTGAAGCAGGAGACCGGCATTCGCTCCGGTGCAACTGTCAGCGGCAACATCGCGGACGTGAACGTCAATGCCACCTCCGTCACCAACTCCGACGCCCTGTTGCTGGGCGTGTCGGTGGGCGGGGGCGCCGCCAGCCTGAACGCGGCGGTCACCCAGACGGACGCGGAGATTACCACGTTCATCGGCGAAGGCGCGGACAAGGCGGGCAACATGCCTGTGGCGACCACCGTCGCGGCGAAGAACATCAACATCAAGAACGACGTCTCGAGCGCCTCGACGCCCCAGGTCTTCTCTCTGGCTGCGGGCGGCGCGGCCGCGGGCGGCAACGTGCTGCTGGCCTTCAACCACTCCTCGGCGCGCTCGCGTCTGACCAACGCGAATGTGACCGCCACAGGCGACGTGAACGTGGTATCCGACCTGTCGGGCACCGCCACGTCCAGCCTCGCGGCGCTGACGATCGGCCTGGACGCCGCGGGCCTGAGCGTGAACTACGCCGACATGCGCGCGGAGAACCGCGCCATCGTGGATACCCAAGGCGGCTTCATGACCATCGACGGCAACCTGAACGTGAAGACCGGCGTGGCCAAGAATCGCCGCGCCACCTCCGCCGTGGCGGACACCGTGTCCGCGACGGTGGGCGCGAATGTGGTGTCCATGAACGCGGCCATCGCCCGCAACAACACCCTGAACTACGCCATCCTCGAAGGCCCCAACGGCCTGAAGGTGAATGGCAAGCTGGATGTGCACGGCTACGGCGAATCCTCGGCGACGGCCACGATGAAGGGCCTGAACATCGGCCTCAAGGCCAATACGACGGGTACCGCCGTGGTGGCCCTGAACGACGCCGACGCGCGCGCCTACGTGAAGCTGCCCACCCTGACGGTCGCCGGTGACGCGAGCTTCAAGGCGACCCAGAAGGGTGCGACCCTGGCCAAATCCGTGGCCGGCGGCGGCAGCCTGATCGGCAATAAGATGACCACGGCCATGGCCTACGGCCGCACCAACGCGGTCATCGACGCCGAGATCGAGGGCGACGCCACCTTCGGCAAGCTGGATGTGATCAGCGACGGCAGCGACAGCGTGGAGGCGAACATCGCCAACAGCTCCTTCGACGGAATCGCCAAGACCACCATGTACGGCGCGGCCTACAGCCAGGACGTCTACAGCGCGGACTTCCGCGTGAAGGGCGGCAACCTGAAGGTCGGCACCGCGGACAACCCCGCCGACGTGAATATCGAGACCCACTACGACACCAGCACCATCAGCGACGTGGCGCCCTCCGCCGGCGGCGTGAGCGTTTCCGGGCTGAAGCTGGGCGTGAACATGGCCCTGGCCCGCAACACCGTGTACGCGGGCGCCAACCTGGAGCGCGCCTACGCGGGCAACGACAGCGCCGTTTCGGGCAACCTGAGCGTGCAGACCACGGGCGTGGCCTCCACCGATGCCACCATCCAGGGCGCGAAGGTCACCGTGGAGGTCGCCTCGCTGGGCATCGACATCGCACGGTCTGACCTCAGCCTCATCCAGGCCGCCACGCTGCGCGTGGGCAACAAACTGACGGTGGGCACCGAAGGGAACGCCGATACGGGCCATGTGTCTGTGCAGTCCTTGACCGGAGGGTATCGCGACGAGAAGGGCATATGGATCAGTAGCCGCAGTAACTACGCGACCGCCAATGTGGGCAGCTCCGGCAAGGAGGACGGCAACGATAAAGTCAAGCTCACCCTTGCCTCCGGGAGCATCAGCAAGGCCATCGCCCGCGAGAACATCGCCAGCACCGCGGCCATTCTGGGCGCGGCCACCGGCACGATCACCAAGTCGATGCCCGTGGACCGCGGCCATTACGAGACGAAGTACCGCTCATACACCGACTACGAGACCGTCGACCACATGGATTACTGGGACAAGAAGACCGGCAAGGTCTACAGCCTCTCGGAGAGTGCCTGGATCCAAATCAATGATGTTCTGGATGAAAACGGCCGCCTCTATTCTCAATACAAGGATGACGATCAAAGACAAAATACAGCTCAGCAAATGGCGGAACAAGACATTCTCTGGCAGCTTATCCATGATGGCGTTGTCGGCAGCTCTGATAGCAGCGTTATCTCCGGCAAAATAATGGATAAGGCCAAGAAATACTTCAAGAACAACATCGAGCAGGATGTCCCCGTCTACCGCGAGGTGGTGGACGAGGAATACCAGGAGTGGATCCCGGTGATCGTGTACGAGGATCAGGAGGTGGACACCTACAAGCCCGCGGAGAACGTGCTGAAGGCCAATAAGCTGACCATGGAGACCGACAGCCAATACACCAGCGCCATGGCCACCGCAGCGGAGCCCAAGACCGTGGGCCTGGCCACCGGCGGCAGCCTGCTGACCGACGCGGCCAGCAACGGCAGCTTCAGCGCCGTGTTCGAGGGCGTCACCGCCGAGATCGCGGGCGACGCGACAATCGATGTCGTCAGCCATACCAACTCCAACGCCATCGGCGCGACGCCCGGCAAGCTGACCCTGCTGAGCGCAAGTTCCTCCAAGAACACGGCCCGCGTGGGCGAGCGCGACAACCGGCATACCGTGGCCATCGTCGTCGGCGAGGGGGCGTCGCTGACCGCGGGCAGGGTGGCCATCACCGCCGAAAACTTCGGCTCGGCGCGCGCCAGCATGAAGCAGGGCGGCAGCATGGCCCTGGCCAGCGTCAACAAGTCGTCCCAGCCCACCGAGAGCTGGTACGATACGCTGGTCAGCATCGGCGCGAACGCGAAGATCACCTCCAAGTCCACGCTGACCGTCCACGCCTATGACGAGCCCAACTCGACTTCCATTGTGACGGCCAAGACCTCCGGCCTGGGGCTGAACTTCGATACGATGATGGGCAAGAACGCCATCGACCAGGAGTGCAACCTGGACGTGGGCGACGGGGCCGAGCTGAAAGCCAACAACAGTGTCATTCTGCAGGTGACCCAGATCACGTTGGCCACTGCCACAACCACGCTGAACGGCGGCGGCATACTGTCCGGCAAGAACGCCAAGGCCCAGAACGACATCACCCGCATCGCCCGCATCAACATCGGCAAGGGCGTGAAGATCCAGCGGGAAAATGAAGGCGTGGGCACCGTCACGCTGAAGGTCAGCTCCGGCGCGGGCGACAACATTGACACCGAGGCCTATGTGGAGAGCGCGGGCCTGATCGCGGTCAGCAACGCCAAAGCCTACACCAACGTGGAGAGCTACGGCGAGATCAACATTGCCGAGGGTGCGCAAATCATTGGCGGCAAGGGCGTCACCATCGACGCCCGGTCCACCAGTCATAATGGAGCCACGCTGGTCAACAACGTGGTGACCGTGCGCACGGGCATCACCACCAAGGCCACCGTGAAGAGCCTGGCCGGCATCCCGATCCCCAACGCCGTGGCGCGCAACAACCTGAATTTCAACACCTACGTGAACATCAACCAGGAGGATGAGGACCATCCCGCTCCCAACCGCCCCCGGACCTACATCGGCACCGATACCGGCGACATCCTGATCAACGCCTCCAACGACGGCCTGAGCGTCATTGCCGACGCCCACGCGGAGGGCAAGGGCGGCTTCGGCGTCTCCAACGGCAGCGCCTGGAACGACGTGTCGCTGATGAACGCCATCTGGATCGACAAGACGGATATCTCAACGGGCAAGGGCAACATCTACGTCTACGCCGAGAACGGCGGCCAGCTGAAGAACAATACGTTGGTTTGGACGGACAAGCGGCCGCGCATCGTCTCCCACGGCTACGCGAGGCTGAAGGGCATCGGCAAGGCTGTGTCCGAGGCGCGCATCACCGGCGTGATGATCAACCAGATCCGCTCCAACAACGTAAACGACGTGAAGTTCACCGCCAACGGCGGCAAGGTGATCCATCTGACCACCGATCCGGAGGGCGCCATCGACCAGGAGGCGAAGGCGGAGAGCAAGATCACCAAGATCCTGGGCATCCCGCTGGGCAAGCGCGAGCGCAAGAGCGTGCTGGAGTGGGGCGTGTGGAACCGCTGCGATTTCTGCGGCGAGGGCACGGCCTACGATGTGAAGCGCACCGAGCAGAAGACCATCGCCGAGCGCTACAAGGACGCCTTTGAAAAGGCTCTGTCCCCGCTGACCGACATCCAGCGCATGGTGAGCAGCCTCGGCAGCATCACCCGCGCCCGCTACGGCGAGGAGGACTACGCGGCCGCCAGCAAGATCTTCGTGCTGGAGTACCCGGTGATCCTGGCAAAGGATGTAACCCTTGATAACGAGCAGGTTTCCAAGTACAGGCTGTGGAACAATTCCGACACCCGCCTGGATGTCTACCTGCTGCCGAACGCGACCCGGATGTACGGCATCGGAAATCTGAACCTGCACTTCGTGGCCGAGGTGCTGCGCGGCGACGTGCGCAAGGATGGCGAGACGTACGAGATCGACATCATCACCGCCTTGACCGACTACGCCATCAGCCATCCGGTGATGCCCATCGGTTCCAGGGGTTCGCTGGACTTCGCAACCGGCACGCTGACGCTGCCCTCCAAGGCGGACTTCGAACTGTACCTGCACGAAATCTCTGAGGCATGGCTGACCGAAGCGTGGAACAACGGATACTTCCAGGCGATGACAGCGGATCAGGATGCTATCAACAACTGCGCGCTGAATGGCGCTGACCTGCCCAAGGGCGAGATCGTCACCGACCTGATCGACGGCGGCGAGGCTGAGGGCTGGCACAAATGGTGGATCGGTGAAACGCCCGAGACGGTTTCCGACCCGGACCAGACGCTCATCTACCTGCTGACGAACGCGGAAACCGACGAGGTGGACGCCTTCCGCACCAGCGTGAACATGATCGAGAACGGCGAGGAGCCCGTGGACGTGTCGCTGTACCTGTACCGCGACGGCGATTCCGACCGCATGGAAATCGAGAAATACGATGTGATGTTCTTCGATACCCCCGAGGGCGAGAAGAGCCTGGTGAAGGTGATCACCAACCTGGCGACCAACGACGCGCTGGAGGTGCCGCTGCCGATGCGCATCGTGCTGCGCGGCCACTACCTCGAAGGCGCGGATTGGCCGATCTACAGCCTCACCGATCACTACTTCGCCATGTGTGACGGCACCGACGGCCAGGTGGACATGCTCGACGGCTTCTACACCAACACCTTCGACGGCGATACCTTCGACAGCAATTACATCCGGATTGAGGGCATCGTGGACGGCGACCTGAACGTCACCGTCAAGGAAGACCAGCCCATCTGGCCGGAGTGGACCGGCGAGAATATCGCCGAGGACATCGCGGGCAACGGGTATGTGCGCGTGGAGAGCGAATGGTATCCCGAGGCAGAGGCTCCGATCGAGCCCCTACCGGAGGATGCAGTCGCGGCATAAGTGCTGCCAGACTTCCCTGAATGAGCAGCATATTCAGGCCAAACGACATCGAAGGGAACCACTTTTTCAGTGGTTCCCTTTCAAGGGTTAGTAAGGAAAGGGATAAATCTATGAGGAAAAGATGGATATGCCTGATCTTTCTCGGCCTGTTGCTTTTTGCCTTTCCCGCTGCGGCGGAGCAGACGGAAGCGCCTGACGCGTGGACGGTGCTGATCTATATGTGCGGCTCCGATCTGGAAAGCAAATACAGCTATGGTACGACCAATCTGGAGGAAATAGCCACGGTGGAAGCGCCCAAGAGCACTGTTCGGGACGAGCTGGAGGGCATCAGCAATGTGCTTGAGGCAGCGGCCAGCCAGAACAGAAAGGTGAATATCCTGATCGAGACCGGCGGCACAAAGGAGTGGCACGCCCAGAAGCTGGGCATGAACGTCCGCACGGACCTGCTGCAGGACTGGGAATACCAGCCGGCGACGGTTACGGCGACAGGATCCTTTGCGCTGAGGCGGGGAAAACCTCTGGCCAGCATGGCGGACCCGGATACCCTGACGGATTTCATCCGCTGGGGGAAGGAGAACTATCCCGCGGAAAAATACATGCTGGTGCTGTGGGACCACGGCGGCGGCAGCGCGACGGGAATCCTGATCGACGAGCTGTTCAACGGGGAATACATGACCCTCGATCTGCTGAACAAGGCGCTCCGGGACGGCGGAATCCACTTTGAAGCGGTGTTGTTCGACGCCTGCCTGATGGCAAATATCGAAACCGCCTGCGCGATCCGCGATCATGCCAACTGGATGATCGCGTCCGAAGAGGTGGTGGCGGGAAAGGGCACTGCCTTCGGGGAATGGCTGCAGGAACTGATTTATGTGCCGATTTGTGATGGCCGAATGCTTGGGCGCTGGATCTGCGATACAGCTATGATCAAATACGCCGACACGGAGGATGATCAGGCGCAGGCCCTGCTGACCTGGTCGGTCATCAACCTGGACAAGATCGACAGAATGGCCGAATACTTTGACATGTTTTTCAAAACCCAGGGCATATTGTATGCCCAGTACCCGCAGGTGTTGGCCAGTTTTGCCAACGCGGGCCACTTTTCCGGGGGATTTGGGTCAGGACAGGAAAACATGTATGACTTTGGCGGCATATTGTTTGATCCCGTCTTTCGGAGCGCCGCCTCCGCGGAGATGCAGATGGTTCTGCAGGAGAATCTGGCAGAGACGGTAGACTACTGCGTGCGCGGTTCCGGCCGCTCCGCGGCCCGCGGGATTTCCTTCTGCTACGCCACCAACTTTACGCCCGAACGTCTGGATATCTATGCCAGGAACTGTCCAAGCGCCAATTATCTTGCGATTCTTGACGCGATCAGCGCATGGGAAGCGCCGGATTGGGTGTATGACAAGGTGGAAAAAATCCCTGAGCCGGCGGATGAAAACACCTATCGGGTGACGATCGAGAAGAAAATATGGGAGCAAAACGGCTCCCCGGCCTTCAGTGTAACCTCGGGCAGAACGAATGTGAGCACAGTGCTGTATAAGCTGTATCAAAAGGATGAGCTGACGGGGGAAATCATCAGGCTGGGAAAGATCCCGGTTTACTATGATACGGAAGCAGGTATTTACCGCGTTTACGATCTGATGACATGGCCGGCCATAGACGGGAACCTGTGCGAACTCGAGTTACAGAATATGCCGACCAAGGCGGACCCGGACGTTCTGTATAATATTCCGGTGATGATCGATTCGGAAACGATGAATATGCGCGGCGCATACTGGTTCAACGAGGGAGAATACGAAATCTTCGGGCTTTGGGATAATTATGACAATGACAGCGGCCAGTTTAACCGGAACGTGAAATCCCTGTCCCAGATCGCGGGCCAGGAATTCAGCCTGCTGTACCAGGTGAAGGGCAGTGAAAATAACCGGGGCGGAAAGCCTCTCTACCTTTCCTCTCCCCTGATGACGATGTATCGCTCGTTGAAGGTGGAAGAAAGAATCCTGCCGCCCGGGACCTATTATCTGCAATTCGTGATCGTGGACGCGTTCATGCGGGAGATGCGCCTGGACTTGGTGGAGCTCCACTGTGACGGGCAGAAGATGACCATTGTTGATGACTCCTGGAAGGGGTCCGTGACGCTGGATCCGAAGGACTTCTATGCGAAATAATGACAAGAAAGAGATAGAAAAACATGGAAAGGCCAATTGAAAACATCCTGGAGTTTGCTGCTGAACATCCTGAAGTTGCGGCTGCTGAGGATTCTGAGGGCATTACGACCTACGGCCAGTTGGCCGATCAAAGCGCCTCTGTTACAGCGGCGCTGGCCGGCTTCGGCTTCCGGGAGGGAGATGCGGCTGCGGTATATGTCCCCTATTCCAGGCAGATCGTAAGCGGCATGGTTCCGGTGGTCTGGGCCGGGGGCGTATGCGTCCCCCTGGAGGAGCAGCATCCCGTACAGCGGTTGGAATCCATCCTGGAGGACTGCGGGGCCAAAGCGATTCTGACGATACGGGCCCTGTGGGAGAAAAAGCCGCTGAACGCGCCTGGGGCGAAGATCCTGTTTCTGGACGAGCAGGAGGATGTGGCGGCTCCCGCCAAGCCGCCACGACAGCTGCCCGACGACGCGCCTGCATTGCTGCTGTATACCTCCGGCACTTCGGGAAGGCCCCGGGGCTTGCTTCACAGCCGAGGCTTTCTGACGCATTGCTCGGATGGAATGAGCGCGGTCAAGGGGGCGGAGATCGACGCGGATACGCGCAACGGCGTCATGGCGTCCTTTTCCTTTGTTGCGGCCCAGGTGTCGATCTGGGGAACGCTGACCAAGGGCGGAACGGCATGTATTGTCCCGGAGGCGGCCCGGCAGGACCTGGCATCCCTGTACCGCTATATCGGGAAAAACAGGATAACGCATGTCTTTCTGCCTTCCGGGTTGGCGGCCATCCTGGCGGAAAACTACGACATCCGCAATATGCGGATTTTCACAGGGGGAGAAAAGCTGCGCGCCTACCGTGCGCTCGTTCCCGGAAACTGCCTGATCAACTGCTACGGCAGCACGGAAACCAGCGTGGTGATGGCGCAGAGGATTTATGGAAACGAACCGACGATCACGGTCGGAAAGCCCTACTCCGGGGCCAGGGCCTGCATCATGGATGAGGCGCTTCAGCCTTTGCCGACGGGAGAGGCCGGAGAACTGCTGATGACCTCTGATGTGATGGCCAGGCGGTATTACCGGGAAGCGGAGTTGAGCGCGGAAAAATGGATCACGATTGACGGAACGCTCTGGTATCGGACCGGCGACAGGGCCAGGTGCCTGGAGGACGGCACTTACGAGATACTGGGCCGGATGGATCATATGATCAAGCTGCGCGGCTTCAGGATCGATACGGGAGAGGTCGAGGCGCAGATATCCCAGACGATCACCCAGACGGGACAGAGCGGGGTCGGAGCCGCAGTCGTGGTCAAAAAGACGGTTCATGGATCGGAGAACCTATGCTGCTACTATGAAGCAGAGCAGGCGCTGGATCGGAAAGCGGTCACGCGGGAAATCGCGAAGAGCCTTCCGGCCTATATGCTGCCGAATTTCTGGATCCGGATGGACGCGCTGCCCCGTAACACCAACGGGAAGGTGATGCGTGAGCAGCTGCCTCAGCCAGAAATGGAGAGGAAAGCCGTTTGCGACATTGAAGACGAGGTGGTAGCCCGCGTTGCCATGGCGGCGGCCAACGCCCTGGGGATCGAAGGGGCGGTCAGCCCGGAGGACAGCTTTATCGCCCTGGGCGGGACTTCCCTGACTGCGGTGCTCATGGCCCAGTGGCTGGAGGACCGCGGCGTCCGGGTCAGCGTGGCGCAGATCCTTCGGCTGGACGTGATCGAAAGGATCGCGGAGGCGGCGGAGACCATCTGGGAAGGCAGCTGGACGCCGGCGGAATTTGACGCGGTGCAGGCGGACTTTGAGGAACGGGGAGAGCATATTCAAAAGATATTGCCGCTGTCCGCGCGTCAGGACAGGATGGTGTATGAGCGGGCTGTCCATCCCGACCAGAACCGGGGGATGGAGGAGGTGCTCCTCCAGCTGGACAGCTCCATTTCCCAAGCGCATCTCCGGGAGGCGCTGGACGCCCTGTCCGAGGAATATGAGGAGCTGCGCTCGTCTGTCATCATCCAGCATGTCTCCGCGGTCAGACAGGTGATCACGGACAGGAAGATCCCGCTGGAGATGGCGGAGATGGAGACCCTTGACAGGGAAGAGATGATCCGGATCCACAATCAGATGATGGAAGCGCCCTTTGATCTGCAGCGCAGCAGCCTGATGAGGGTGTATGGGCTTCATGGGGGAAGGGAGACCTTCCTCTACGTGGCGACCCACAAAACCGCCGTGGGGAAGGCCTGGCGCAGGGTGCTGTTGACGCGCCTGATGGCGCTGCTGAGAATCCGCTATCCCCAGGATGCTTCCATTCGGGACTGGCAGGAGCTCTTGGAGATGGACCCGCCTTCGGCCGACGAGGTCCCGCAGGCTTCAACGGCAAGCTCAGCGCAGGCCGGGGAACAACGTTCACCGGCGTCCGTTCCCGGAAAGCTGCCGCCGGAGATCTATGTCTATTCGGGGAACGAAGGGCCGAAGCTGGTGTTCGTCCATACGGGCAATACGGGCAGCGAGGCGTATTATCGGCTCGCGGAACAGATCCGGGGCGAGGTTTCCTTCGCGGTCATTGAACCCTATAACCTGTATCATCCGGAGGATGTGCGCCACGGGATTCGGGCAATCGCCGCGAACTATATTGAAATCCTGAAGCGCTACCAGCCCAACGGCCCCTATCTACTGGGAGGCTGGTGCTACGGCGGCGTGGTGGCCCATGAGATGGCCTGTCAGCTGGAGGAGGTTGGGGAGCAGGTACGGCACCTGTTCCTGCTGGACGCCCATGCCCTGGACCGCCAGGAGCTGGTAACGTTGGCCAAAAGCATGCGCGGGGACTTGAACCGGGGCTATTTTGAAACGAGCCCGCTTTTTGCGGAACTGAGGCAGAAGGGAATGCTGGAAGCCGTGCTCCGCAATGCCGGACAGGTCTCGCAGGACATGAGGGAGCATCGACCGTCGATGTACATGGGCCCTGTGACCTATTTCAAGCCCTGCCAGATCCCGGCGGGCGTCTCCGCGGAAGGCCGCAAATACTGGGAAACCATGATGCGCTTCTCCGCGGGAAACTACGAGCACTATTTCCAGAAGGAAAAGGCGCGGATCGTGCTTACGCCGGATGAACATGACCTGATGATGGAGCAGAGTTCCCTGGACATCATCGTTCCGGAGATCAGGAAGGCGCTTCAGCTCTGATGAGCCTTCGCGCCGAACCCACAAGTCGCAAGCGAACAGAGATATAAGGCGAGAAGCCTGAGATATTGGGAGGAGAAATGAACATGAAAAACGGAAAAAACGCTGTGATTGCCGTTCTGGCCGTTCTGGTCGTCGTGTTGGGGATTTTGCTGTATCTCACGAACACCGACAAGGGAAAGCTGGCTGACACGAATACCGGCCTTGTCGCCCAGGTGGAAAGCCTGAGCGGAGAGAAGAAAGACCTGGAAAGCCAGGTGGAAAGCCTGAACGGAGAGAAGGAAGACCTGGAAGGCCAGGTGGAAAGCCTGAACGGAGAGAAGGAAGACCTGGAAGGCCAGGTGACGAGTCTGAAGGAAGAGGCAGCCCAGACAGCTGAAGCCACAAAGGCCGAACTGGAAGCCACAAAGGCCGAACTGGACAAGGCGGCCGAGGAGACCACTGCCGCGCAGGCGCAGTTGGACGAGGCGGTAAAGGCCAGGGAAGAGGCCGAAGCCGCGCTGCAGGCTGCCCAAGAGACCTCTGAGGTCGCCCAGGCTGTCGGGGATATTGACTATGCGACGGTCTTCCCCTCGTGGAATCCGGACAGCGAGGCGCTGAAGGAGCTCGTGGACTTTGTCGCGGCTTCCGTCGACGAATCGAACGCCGGATATATCGCTCCGGCGGACCGGGTCGCCACCTTCGACATGGACGGGACCATCATCAGCGAAAAAGCGCCCATCTACATCGACAGCTGTCTGACGATGTATCGCGTGCTGGATGATCCCACGTACAGCGCCACCGAGGGAGAGCGCGCCGCCATGCAGGAGATGCGCGACCATGCCTATGCCACCGGTGAAAACTACACCCCCGAAACGTACACGAAAAACGACCTGATCGCGTCGGCCTTTGCCGGGATGACGCCCGCTCAGTTCCGCGCCTATGTGAGCGAATTTGCCGACACTGTGGACGCGGTCGGCTTCACGGGGATGACCTATGGCGAGTCCTTCTACAAGCCCATGCTGGAGGTGATCGACTTCCTGCGCGCCAACGACTACGACGTGTGGATGGTCTCCGCCTGCGAACGCGAGGTCGTTCGGGGTATCGTGGAGCGCCTCGGATTCTCATATGATCACGTGGTAGGCACCGACGTAGTGTACGCCGCCTCCGGAAGCGAGGATGCGCTGGCGGATGAATACAACATGGGTCAGGACGAACAGATCGTGCTCGGCGGCCCGCTGGAAGAAGTTGAAGTGGGCAAGTCTGGCAAGCCGGCGGCCATCGCCCGCGAGATCGGAAAGCGGCCGGTGCTCGCGTTTGGCAACAGCACGGGCGATTATTCGATGCTCAACTACGCCCAGGGCAACCCCGACCACGCCGGCATGGGCTTCTTCATC
>JAFYBB010000112.1 GCA_017540445.1 Clostridia bacterium
CCTCAGAAAAATCGCGTTGTCTCTCCTGCGTTCTACTCCTGCGAAGGGTAGAATGAGCGCTAAAGCAAAAATGTCTAAGGCCGCCCTGAATCCCGACTTCCTTACCGTTGCTTTGTTTGGCAAGTAAATGATGTCGCCCTGCCCGTAATACAACCCGCTTGCCTCCGGGCGGCGTTTTATGTATAATAATGGCAATTCAACCGATAATGACAACGAGGTGGATGACCATGGATTTCAAGACCGCCGTCGCCAACGAGATACTCGCCACGCTGCAGGCCGCCTTCGGCCCTTCGGACGTCGCCGCCGCGGACATCGCCGCCGCGCTGGAGATCCCGCCGGACACGGCCCTGGGCGACTACGCCTTCCCCTGCTTCAAGCTCTCCAAGGCCCTGCGCAAGAGCCCGATGATGATCGCCGACGCGCTGGCCGAAAATATCCACGCCGACTTCCTGGGCAAGGTGGAATCGGTGAAGGGCTACCTGAACTTCTTCATCGACCGGGCCACCTACGCCGAGAAGGTGCTGTCGCTGGCCCGCGAACAGGGCGAGGCCTACGGCGCGGACGGCTCCGGCGCGGGCAAGACCGTGGTGCTGGACTACTCCAGCATCAACATCGCCAAGCGCTTTCACATCGGCCACCTGTCCACCACGATGATCGGCAACAGCCTGTACCGGCTGCACAAATTCTTCGGCTGGAACGCGGTGGGCGTCAATCACCTGGGCGACTGGGGCACCCAGTTCGGCAAGATGATCGCCGCCTACAAGCGCTGGGGCGACCACGACACCGTGGCCGCGGGCGGCGTGGACGAGATGGTCAAGCTGTACGTGCGCTTCAACAGGGAGGCCGAGACGGACGAGGCCCTGAACGACGAGGGCCGCGCCTGGTTCAAGAAGATCGAGGACGGCGATGCGGAGGCGCTGGAGATATTCAACTGGTTCAAGTCCGTCACGCTGAAGGACGCCGAGCGGGTCTACGACATGCTGGGCGTGAAGTTCGACAGCTACGCCGGCGAGAGCTTCTACAACGACAAGATGCAGCCCGTCATCGACGCGCTGAAGGAAAAGGGCCTGCTGGTGGAGGACAAGGGCGCGCAGATCGTGGACCTGTCCGACTGGGGCATGCCCCCGGCGCTGATCCTCCGAAGCGACGGCGCCACGCTGTACATCACCCGCGACCTGGCCGCGGCGAAGTACCGCAAGGACACCTATGACTTCGACAAGAGCCTGTACGTGGTGGCCTACCAGCAGGACCTGCACTTCCGGCAGCTTTTCAAGGTGCTGGAGCTGATGGGCTATGACTGGTACCGGCAGTGCGAGCACGTGGCCTTCGGCATGGTGTCCTACGAGGGCGAGGCGCTGTCCACGCGCGAGGGCCACGTGGTGTATCTGGACGATCTGCTGACCCAGGCCGTGGAGAAGGCCCGAGCCATCATTGAGGAGAAGAGCCCGGAGCTCACGAACAAGGACGAGGTGGCCCGGCAGGTGGGCATCGGCGCGGTGGTGTTCTTCGACCTGTACAACAACCGCATCAAGGACATCGACTTCTGCTGGGATCGGGCGCTGAACTTCGACGGCGAGACCGGCCCCTACGTGCAGTACACCCACGCCCGGGCCTGCTCGGTGCTGCGCAAGGCCGCGGGCACGGAGGCCGCCGCGCCGGACTTTGCCGCGCTGTCCGACCCCTTCAGCCAGGACGTGGTGCGCCTGATCGAGCAGTTCCCGGATATCCTGAAAAGCGCCGTGAACCGCAGCGAGCCCTCCATGGTCACCCGCTTCTGCGTGGACCTGGCCCAGGCCTTCAACAAGTTCTACTACGAGAACAAGGTGATGGTGGACGCGCCCGGCACCCGCGCCGCGCGGCTCATGCTGACCGACGTGGTCCGCCAGACGCTGAAGCAGGCCCTGTACCTGATCGGCGTGGAGGCGCCGGAGCGGATGTAGGACGCGGATATCACAAGGGGTCTGTCTCAAAACGCATAAGTATACAAGCATGTACATGATGTAGGGGCGGCGATGCGCCGCCCCTACGCTATGTACACGCTTGTATAACCTATTTCAATCTTGTATAACAAACGAGCTCTGCCCTCCCGACGCTTCCTCGTTATGCTTTCCTTGTCAGAGACAGCTCATACCCTTCCCGCCTCAGCGCCTCGACCGCCCGGTCGAGGTTTTCCCTTTTGACCAAAATGTAGTCGGTGTCGTAGGTGGACACGGCAAATATCCCGATCTTCTCCTCTGCGAGGATCGACGCAATTCCCGACAGTATGCCCGTCAGCGAGAAGTCGAGCGTACCCGCGATCCGAAGGGCCCGCCAGCCGTCCTCCCGGGCGAGAGTGCGGGCGGGCGTCCGTTCCGTTTCGCACACCAGCGACAGCTCCGCGCCGGTATTGCCGATGAAGTAAAGCCCGGACAGGTCAAAATCCTCAAGCCGCAGCAGCTTGCACACGGTCATGGGCCGGGGCAGTATCTCAAGCTTCATCATACTGTTCCCCCCTCACATCTGAAACACGATGATCTCGTGCCGGTGGGCCTTTTCGGCGGAATCGTAGTAGCGGCGGCCGCAGCAGGCCACCTGCACGCGGGTGCCGTCCTTGCGCAGTATCTCGTGGCGGATGTAGGCGATGTCGCCGTGGGCCAGCTGGTTGCCCACCTGGATCAGGTAGTCCGCCCGGTCCTCCGGGGGGATCAGCTCGGCCTGGGCCATGCGGCCGACGGCATCCCCGGCACAATAGCCGGTGATGGCCTCGAAGCGCTCGTCCACCTGTATGATCACGTTGTCGATGTCCAGAAGGTAGCGGCTGTAGGCAATGGGCGTGGCGAAGCCGGTGCGCTCCACCTGCAACACGGGGGCGCTCGTCGCGCGGTCCGCCGCGCCGCTGACCTTCTCGCCCGCGGCCAGCG
>JAFYBB010000113.1 GCA_017540445.1 Clostridia bacterium
CGGGGTCTCCGCAGGCTTTTCCGCGGGCCCCTCTGCCGGGGTCTCGGCAGGCGTTTCCGCCGGGGTCTCGGCCGGGGTCTCCGCGGGCGTTTCCGCCGGAGTCTCTGCCGGGGTCTCGGCGGGTTCTTCCGCCGGGGTCTCGGCCGGGGTCTCCGCGGGCTCCTCCGCCGGGGTCTCCGCGGGCGTTTCCGCGGGCTCCTCCGCCGGGGTGGCGGCCTCCTCTTCGGCCTTCTTCGCGGCGGCCTCTTCCTCGGCCTTCTTCTTGGCGGCCTCTTCCTTGGCCTTTTTCTTGGCTTCCTTCTCCGCCTGCTTCTTGGCCTCTTCCTTGGCCTTCTTCCTGGCCTCCTTCTCCGCCTTCTTCGCCGCTTCCTTTTCCGTGCTCGTCACGGCCTTCGCCTTGCCCTTCTCGGCCAGGCTCGGCGCCGCGCAGAACAGACTCATGCAGCACAGTATGGCGGCACAGAGAAACGCCAGGATTCTCTTTCCTCTCATGGTCTTCCTCCTTATACGTTCAGGCACCGGACAGCGCCTGGAGACAGGCAGATCGGTCGTCGCGCATCAGCGCGCACTGGGGCCTTTTACATTTACCCATCCATTCTATCACATATTGTCGCGTTTGTCCATCGGTTGCGCATATTATTTCAATAATGTTACATTTTTTGACAGATTGGTCCGGATGCGACGGGGATTGCTTTATCCCAATGGGGGTGATATAATGGCACCGTCGGGAACGCAAACCCACCCGATATCAAACAGAAGGAAGGTATTTCGATGTTTCGCAAAATGATCGCACTGCTTGTGGCGCTGTGCCTGGCGCTGACGCTGACCGCCGCCCTGGCGGAGACCGCTCCCGTGCGCGTGGGCGCGCTGAAGGGCCCCACCGGCATGGGCATGGTCCGGATGATGAAGGATAAGACCGACGCCTACGCCTATACGCTGGCCGGCGCGCCGGACGAGATGGTGACGGCCCTGGCCAAGGGCGAGCTGGACATCGCGGCGGTGCCCGCGAACCTGGGCGCGGTGCTGTACAACAAGATCGGCGTGCGCGTGCTGGCCGTGAACGTGCTGGGCGTATTGTACATCGCCGAGCGCGGCGACACCGTGCACAGCGTGGCGGACCTGAAGGGCCGCACGCTGGTCACCGCCGGCAAGGGCGCCACGCCGGAATACGCGCTGAACTACATCCTGCGCGGCAACGGCCTGGACCCCGAGAAGGACCTGACCATCGAATTCAAGTCCGAGCACGCGGAGTGCCTGGCGGCCATGCTGCAGGACGACAGCATCGTGGCCATGCTGCCCCAGCCCTTCGCCGCCACCGCCCAGTCCAAGGCCGAGGACCTGCGCATCGCGCTGGATCTGACCAAGGAGTGGGACGCGCTGCAGGCCAGCGCCGAGGCCCCCTCGGCGATGATCACCGGCGCCATCGTGGCCCGGGCCGACTTCGTGGACCAGAACCCCGAGGCCGTGCAGCGGTTCATGGACGACTGCGCCGAGAGCGTGGCGTTCGTGCAGCAGAACACCGAGGAAGCGGCCCAGCTGATCGGCGAGTTTGAGATCGTGCCCGCCGCCGTGGCCGAGAAGGCCCTGCCCTACTGCAACATCGTGTTCATCACCGGCGAGGAGATGCGCGGCATGCTGGGCGGCTACCTGAACGAGCTGTTCAACCAGGACCCCGCCGCCGTGGGCGGCGCCGTGCCGGGCGAAGACTTCTATTACTAATAGGAAACCATTCCGGATTCACAGGGCCGGACCGGCTTCGGTCAGTCCGGCCCCTTCTCTGTCCCGCGCGCCGGAGGCGGCGCGCAGATGCGAGGTGCGACGATGAACAAGCAAAGACGCCCGGCGCGCGGCCTGCTGGCGGCGGCCTTCTGGCTGGCGGTGTGGCAGGCGGGGGCGATGGCCGTCGGCCTGCCGGTGCTGCTGGCCTCGCCGCTGGACACGGTGCTGCGGCTGGGCGCGCTGGCGCGCACCGGGGATTTCTGGCGGTCGATCCTCTACACGCTGGGCCACATACTCGCCGGCTACGCGCTGGCTTCGTCGGCGGGCATACTGCTGGCGGCGCTGGCCAGGCGCTTTGCCCCGGTGTACGATCTGCTGTCGCCGCTGATGTCGGTGCTGCGCTCGGTGCCGGTGGCGTCGTTTGTGATCGCGGCGCTGATCTGGGTGCCCTCGAAGCGGCTGAGCGTGCTGATCGCCACGGTGATCGTGCTGCCGGTGGTGTACGCCGGCACGCTGGACGGCATCCGCCAGATCGACCCGCTGCTGACGGAGATGGCCCGGGTGTTTCGCATGTCCCGGCTGAACCGGCTGCGCTGCCTGGCGCTGCCCGCCGTGCTGCCCAGCCTGGGCGCGGCGCTCTCCACGGCCATGGGGCTGGCGTGGAAGTCCGGCGTGGCCGCCGAGGTCATCGGCATCCCCTCCGGCTCCATCGGCGAAAAGCTGTACCGGGCCAAGGTGTACCTGGCCACCCCCGACCTGTTTGCATGGACCCTGACCATCGTACTGATCAGCGCCGGCTGCACGAAGCTCATGCGGCTGGGGCTGGGCGCATTAACCTCGCGGCTGTGCCGGGGCGGCGGGCCGGAGGTTGGAAAGGACGAGCATGGACCTGATACTCCGTGACATCTTCAAGGCCTACGGCGGCAACAAAGTGCTCGACGGCTTCAGCCACACCTTCCCCGAGGGCAGCGTCACCTGCGTGCTGGGGCGCTCCGGCTGCGGCAAGACCACGCTGCTGCGCCTGATCGCCGGGCTGGAGGCGCCGGACGCCGGTCAGATCCTGGGCGTGCCCGAGGACGGGCTGTCCATGGTGTTCCAGGAGGACCGGCTGCCCCTTCAACTGAGCGCCGCCGGCTGCCTGCGCTGCGTGCTGAGGAAGACGGCGAACCGGGAGGGGGACATCGCCGAAGCCCTGGCCGCGCTGGGCATCGGCGAGCCGCCGGACAAGCCCGTGCGGGAATTCAGCGGCGGCATGCGGCGGCGGGTGGCCCTCGCCCGCGCGCTGGTGTACCCGGCGCTACTGGTGCTGCTGGACGAGCCCTTCAAGGGGCTGGACGCCGACACCCGCGCCCGGGCCGTGGCCTTCGCCCGCGCGCGGCTGGCCGGGCGCACCGCGGTGCTGGTCACCCACGACGAGGCCGACGCGGCCGCTTTCGACGCGCGCGTACTGCGCCTTCACTGACATAAAAACCTGTCACCGGGACGGTCCTTCTGTCATGTCACCGGGACGGTCCTTCTGTCATATAACAGCGACGGAAGGGCCGTTTTTGTGTCCGCCTTCCGGGTCTACTTTCGGTTATATGCGTCATTTCATATGTCAATTTTTGGAAATTCACGTCTACTCTGTTATTGTATGCGACGCCGCGTCATATTTGCGTCATATATTGCTAATACTGCCCGCGCAGGGCCGGCGCGCGCCTCCCTGTTGGGCCGGCGGGCCGCCCCGGAGACAAGGCGGTCCGCGATCAATTTTAACGCGGTTTTGCGCCGGGCCGTCTCTGCCTTTGGACACACGGGCGGAATGTGCCTCTACTGCGTTTTGGCCGATCGATAATGCGACAAACCTTTGAAAGGGGCATCACATTTCCGCCTCAAAGCGCCTCCTGAAATCCTGTGATTCTATTTTTAGCGAAGATGGCCCGATTTTGGTGTCAATTTTTTGTGTATTGGCGATTATCGCGTCTATTTTGACGCACTCTGCCCCTTTTTTTGCCTATCCGGCGATCTACCTCCGCTCATGCCCCGACCCCGCCGGCGGCGGCCGGGC
>JAFYBB010000114.1 GCA_017540445.1 Clostridia bacterium
AACGTGCTTCGTGAGCTGGACGCGCAGGGCGTGTTCACGACCACCTACCGGCTGATCGACACCGGCACGCCGATGTACGTGAACATGAAGATCACCCGGATGCAGGGCGGCAACCGGATCATACTGGGTGTCAGCATCATCGATGCGCACATTATGCAGAAGGAGCGCTACGAGCAGCTCCAGAAGGAGCGGGAGACGCTGGTTCGGCTGATGGCCCTCTCCGACGGCTACCTTGACCCTGTACACGGTGGACCCGAAGACGGGGCACTACGTCGAATACAGCTCCTCCGAGGACTTTGAAAGCCTCGGCGCGTCCAAGGACGGCGACGACTTCTTCGGCCAGGCCCGCGTGGACGCGAACATCTATTGCCATGCCGAGGACCGGCAGCGCTTCCAGGCACAGCTGACGCTGGAGAACGTGCTGGGCGAGATCGAGCGCAACGGCAGCTTCACCATCAGCTACCGGCTGCTCATGAAGGGCGAGCCCCGCCCCGTCACGCTGAAGGCCGCCCTGTTCAGGGAGGGCGACGAGGAAAAGCTGGTCGTGGGCGTGCGGGCCTGGAAGCGGCGCATGCCGGAAAAGTAGCGCCGCACCGGCTCCAAAACAGGACAAAGCGCGTCAATCGCATGACGCGCTTTGTGTCGTTCGATTCGGATTATTCCGCCGCAACTTCCGTCTGGGGATAGATGCTGACCTGCTTGCGGGTCTTGCCCAGACGCTCGAACTTTACGACGCCATCCAGCTTCGCGTACAGGGTATCGTCGTCGCCGATGCCCACGTTCTTGCCGGGATGGAATTTCGTTCCGCGCTGACGAACGAGAATGTTGCCCGCGAGCACGAACTGGCCATCCGAGCGCTTCACGCCGAGGCGTTGCGCATGGCTGTCACGGCCGTTGCGGGAGGAGCCCATTCCCTTCTTGTGAGCGAAGAGCTGAAGATTCATCATGAACATGTGCTTTACCTCCGTTCTTCGAAGAATATGCGAACGTTTCGAGGATAACTCCTCTCGATGGCCCGAAGCCCTTCCAGCAGGGTCACAAGCAGCAGCTGCGCCTGTTCGACCTGCGCTTTCGTGGCTTGGGGCGTCAAACTTGCCTCAAGCAAGGCCCTCTGATCGTCCACCTCGAACGCAATGGGCGCGCCCAGCACGTTCTCAAGGCCGTTGAGGGTGCTCTGGGTGAGCGCTGAGACCGCCGCACAGACGATGTCCGCGCCGGACTCGGCAAAACCCGTGTGCCCCTCGGCCCGATAGCCGATCAGCTTGCCGTCAGGCCTTCGGTAGAAGGCGACGGCGGTTCCAGGTTTCTTCATCAGGCGATGACGGCCGTGATTTCAACCTTGGTGTAGGGCTGGCGATGGCCCTGCTTCTTGCGCTCGTTCTTCTTGGCCTTGTACTTGTAGACGACGATCTTCTTGCCCTTCACCTGGCCAAGCACCTTGCCTTCGACCTTCGCGCCCTCAACCACGGGCGTGCCGACCTTGGCCTGGTCCGCTTCGCCGACGAGAAGCACCTCGTCAAAAGTAACCGCTTCATCCGCCTGAGCGTTGAGCTTCTCTACGAAGATAACGTCGCCCTGCTGAACACGGTACTGCTTGCCACCGGTCTTAATGACTGCGTACACGCGTTGCACCTCCTATACAAAAATCTCGCCGAAACTGGGCAGCAGCCGGAATTTCCTCCGAACATACATTTTAAGCCGGTTTCGAGCGGCTTACCGAATGATTATACCCGTTCGCGAGGGAAAAGTCAATTATGATTTCATTGACGGGCGGGCAAAATCAAAAAAATAACATTGATCAGAGGCCGCCCGCCCCGCGGATGCGCGCGAGCATGTCCCGGGCGTATTCGCGCGCGAGGGCGATGTCGTATTCGCCCTTCGCACCCGTTTCGTACTCGTCCAGCGCCGCCTGAATGACCGGTCGGTATTGCGGCAGGTTTTCAAGCGCCCATTCGCCGCCCTCCCGCTTGGAGCGCACCGCCCCGTCCGCCGTATAGGCCAGCACCCGCGCCAGGTTCAGCGTAAGGTACATGGTATGATCGGCGATCTCCGCCTCGGCGTCCGAGACGTCATTCCATATGGAATCCAGATAGTCGGCCTTAGGCACCGGCGCGAACACCGCGTCCACCGGCGCGCCCCGCAGGCATATCCCCCGTTGCCTGATCACGGTGAAGTGCGCCGCCAGGTCCGCGTCCGTGCCCCGCATGTTCCGTACATAATCCTCCGGGTCGCGCCCATACCAGGCCGCGTGCATCCGCGACCAGTGCAATTCAAACGGCGTCGGGTAAACAAAGGGCCTGCACACCCCCGCCGGCACCACGCTCATCTCAAGGCCCTTCCCCGGCGCCTCCCCATCCAGCGCGACCACGCGCGCCATGAACGCCCGCTTCGCCTCATCCGTAACCGGCCCTTGTACCACCACGATGAAATCCAGATCGCTGACGTCAGGGTTATAGCACCCCATCGCCGCCGACCCATGCAGATACACGCCCGTCAGTCCATCCCCAAAGACACTCTCCGCCGCCTCCGCAAACCGCCGGCAAACGTCACACTCCATGCGCCACACCCCATTCTGACTGCCATCCGCTTACAGCGGGCCGTTTACACTCGGCGACACGTTGAAGGCCCCCTATCCCCCGCTTCGCGGGTACTTCCCCGTTGCGACGGGGAAGCGTGGGTCGACGTATGCGATCCGGTCCCGACACCCTTCTGCTCCTAACTCCTAACTCCTAACTCCACACTCCACTCTTCACTCTCCCTCACAGCCTTCGATATAATCGATGATCCCCTCCGTCAGTCCCCTCGCCAGCTTCCACTGATAGTCATCGTCGTTGAGCAGCCGGTCCTCGTCGGGGTTGGACATGAAGCCGCACTCCACCATGATGCAGGGCACCTCCGACCAGTTCTGGCCGGTGTAGTTGTCGTTGGACACGATGCCGTTGTCCTTCGCGCCGGTGGCCGCGCACACGGCGGGCAGTATGGCCTCGGCGGCCCTGTAGCTCTCTTCGGCGATGCTGTTGGAGCGGCTGCAGTACAGCGCAATGCCGCTCTTTTTCCGGTTGTCCACGCCGTCGCAGTGGATGCGCAGCACCAGGTCCACGCCGTAATCGTTCATCATGCGGGCGCGCTCCTGGTTGGAGATGTCCACGTCGTGCGTCTCGCGGGTCATGTACACCTCGGCCCCCTGGCTTTCAAGCGCGTCCCGCAGCTTCAGCGATATTTCCAGCACCGTCACGTACTCGGCGATGCCGGTGGCCACGCCCGAGGTGCCCGAGGACACCTTGGCCTTCTTCTCCTTGCTGTTGGGGGCGACGGTCTCCCGCTCGCTGTTGCCGTGGGCCTGGTGGCCCGGGTCGATGCCGATCTTCACGCCGGTCAGCGGCAGCCGCCGCTCGACTTCGATCATCTTCACCATGCTGGGCACCACGCCGCCCTCGGGGATCAGCGCGCCGCCCTCCGGCGCCGCGGTGGCCTGAGGGGCCTTGGGCGGCTCCGTCTCATCGAAGAACACGATCATCGGCGGCTCGGTCGCCTCCGGCGCATCCGCGGCCTCGGGCATGACCGTCGCCCCGGGGGCCGCGGCCGGCTCGCCCAGCGCCGGGAACGCCAGCGTAAGCGCGCACAGCGCCAGCCACGCCAGCGCCCGCCGCAGCGTCACGCCTCCGCCTCCTGCTCGCGCAGCTTCGCGGCGGCCGCCTGCCAGGCGCTGATCAGCCGCGGGACCTCGAACAGCACGATGGAGCCGTAGGGCGCGCCGATCAGCCGCTCGGCGCTCTCCCGCCAGGCGTTCAAGAGCTCCAGCATCCGAAGCATCACGTCCGGGTTGTCGGGGTTGTCCGACAGCAGCGTGCACACCTCGTCGTCTACGTCGCAGGCCATCATCAGCAGCAGCCGGCCGATCGCCTGGGGGTAGCGGGTGTGAAAGCTCCCGTCGGCCACGCCCTCGGCCACCACGTCGTTCACCACGGGCAGCAGCCGGTCGATCAGCACGCGCCTGCGGTGGGCGCACATGGCGGCGTTCTTGTCCTGATAGCACAGCTTCAGCAGCAGCGCCGCGAAGGGGGCCTCCTCCGTCTCAAACAGGTTCGCCATGCCCAGCAGCAGGTTCAGCCGGTCCACCGCGCCGCGGCGGCCGCTGTACAGCTCCGCCGTCAGCCGGTCGAAGCGGCCCTGCATGCGCCGCTCGATGACCGCCTGCAGCACGCTGTCCTTGGCGTCGAAGTAGTGATAGAAGCCGCCCTTGGACATGCCCAGCACGTCCAGTACGTCCTGCACCGAGGTCCGATCGTAGCCGCGCTCATAGAACAGCTTTTCGGCCGCGTCCAGTATCTGGGTGCGCTTCATGTCGCCCTTTTTCATGTCAGTGCCTCCCGTTCGTGTTCTTGTGTGATGGTCGCTTTGTATCGCGCTTTCCGGTTTGCGTGTGTTCATCTCCCCTGCCGGGCCGCTTCCCCGCCGGGGCCTTCTTCGCCGGAGCCTTCTTCTCCGATGCCCCCTTGGGCTTGCGCTCGTAGGGCGGTATCAGGCAGTCGCCGCCCCAGCCGATCAGGTCCTCCCGGCCCGCCCTGCGCAGCGCCTTCAGCACCAGCTGCCGGTTGTAGGGCTTGAAGTAGTGCATCAGCGCCCGCTGCATGGCCTTTTCCTCCGGGTCGCGGGGTACGTACACCGGCGTCATGTCCCGGGGGTCGAGCCCCGTGTAGAACATGGCCGTGGACAGTGTGCCCGGCGTCGGGTAGAAGTCCTGTACCTGGTCCGGGTGCTGGCCGGTGCGCTTCATGTACACCGCCAGAGCGATGGCGTCGTCCAGCGTACAGCCCGGGTGGCTGGACATGAAGTAGGGCACCAGGTACTGCTTCAGCCCCAGGTTCTCGTTGATCTGCCGGTACTGCTGTACGAAGCGGTCGTAGGTCTCCACGTCCGGCTTGCCCATGTAGTGCAGCACCCGGGGGCTCACGTGCTCCGGGGCCACCTTCAGCTGCCCGGACACGTGGTGCCGGGCCAGCTCCTGAAGGAAGCGGCTCTTCCTGTCCGCCAGCACGTAGTCGTAGCGTATGCCGGAGCGCACGAACACCTTTTTCACTCCCGGCAGCTCGCGCAGCGCGCGGAGGATGTCGATGTACTCCCGGTGGTCCGCCACTAAGTTCGGGCAGGGCTTCGGGAACAGGCACTGCCGGTGCGCGCAGGTCCCGGCCTTCAGCTGCTTGTCGCAGGCGGGCCGCCGGAAGTTGGCCGTGGGGCCGCCCACATCGTGGATGTAGCCCTTGAAGCCGGGCTGCTTCGTCAGAAGCCGGCCCTCCGCCACGATGGAATCCCGGCTGCGGGCGGTGACGATGCGCCCCTGGTGAAACGTCAGCGCGCAGAAGCTGCACGCGCCGAAGCAGCCCCGCACTGAGGCGATGGAGAACTTCACTTCCTCGATGGCGGGTATGCCGCCGTCCTTCTCGTACATCGGGTGGTACGCGCGCATGTAGGGCAGCGCGTAGACCGCGTCCAGCTCCCGCTGTGAAAGGGGCATGTCCGGCGGGTTTTGAAGCATGAAGCGCCTGCCGTGCTTCTGGGCGATGGCCCTGCCCCGCACCGGGTCCTGCTGGTCGTACTGCACCTTAAAGGCCTCGGCGTAGGCGCGCCGGTCCTTCGCCACATCTTCCATCGGCGCGATCTCGACAAAGCCCTCGGGGACCTCCGGGGCCGTCACGCAGGTGCCGGGGATCCGGCATTCGGACCAGTCCCGCCCCGAGGCCATGTACTCGGCCACCCGCAGTATGCTGCGCTCGCCCATGCCGAACATCAGAACGTTGGCGCCGCAGTCCACCAACACGGAGTTGCGCACCCGGTCGTCCCAGTAGTCGTAGTGGGCGAAGCGCCTGAGCGACGCCTCCACTCCGCCGACGGCGATGGGCACGTCGCCAAAGGCCTCGCGAATGCGGTTGCAGTAGACGATGGTGGCCCGATCTGGCCGGTGCCCGGGCCTTCCGCCAGGGGAATAGGCGTCCTCGTTGCGCTTCTTCTTCGCGGCGGTGTAGTGGTTCACCATGCTGTCGATGACCCCCGCCGTCACCAGGAAGCCGATCCTTGGACGGCCGTATTCCCTGAACGGTTCACAGCTGTGCCAGTCCGGCTGGGGCAGCATGGCCACCCGGTACCCGGCCTTTTCCAGCACCCGGCTGATGATCGCCAGCCCGAAGGAGGGGTGGTCCACATAGGCGTCGCCGGTGACGTACACGAAGTCCGGCGCGTCCCAGCCCAGGGCGCGCGCTTCCTTCGCGTTCACCGGCAGAAAGCCCTTGGCCATGCAAACCCCCTCCTCTCCCGCCGGTCACAGGCGCTTTGCCAGCAGCCACCAGGCGTCTTCCTCGTATTCGGGCCTGTCGTTTTCATCCATGCCGCAGGGGTCGTAGTGGCAGTCCTTGACCTTCTCATTGAAGCCAAAGCGGCGGTAGAGCCTGATGTTCTGCGGCTTGTCGCTGCCCACGCCGATGGTGGCCCTTTGGAATCCGAGTTCCTTCAGCTCCGAAAGCGCCGCGTTCATCATGCGGCTGCCCAGCCCCTGCCCGCGGAAGCCCTCCTTTACCCGGAACGCGCAGAGATAGGCGGTGTCCTGGCCGTTGGCGAAGTCCCTGTCCTCGAGGCTCAGAAAGACATACAGCTCCCCAATCAGTTCCCCGCCGTCGTCCACGGTCCAGAAGACGGCGTTCCCTGAGGCGATGTTTCGGTAATAGAACTTCGCCGTGGGGGATGCCGTGGGATAGTCCTCATACCCCCACAGCTTCAGCATCTCTTCGCCGGTAGCCTTGCGTATCCGCATCGCTGTTCTCCAAAATCAATCGTGAATATACACCCTCGTCGGCTGCCCGTCGCCGTCCTCGCGGGCCACGCAGTAGAACGCCCAGCCGTAGCGCTCGTAGAAGCCGACGTGATCGGTCACCAGGTACACCGGCGATATGCCCGCGGCCCGCAGGTCACAAACGGCCCTGTCCAGCAGCCGCCCGGCGACGCCGCGGCCCCGGAAATCCGGCTCGGTGTACACCGCGCAGACGTTCGGCGTCAGGTTCTTCCGGTCGTGAAAGTCGTTGTCGATGACGCCCAGGCCGCCGACGATGCGCCCCCCGTCCAGGCACAGATACCACCCGTAGTCGCTTTCGCCCGACAGGTAAGGCCCCATGCGCTCCAGATAGGCCGCCGCGGGCACGCCCCACTTCTCGTGGAACCACGCCGCCGCGGCTTCCATCATCTCCGGCCTTTCCCGCAGCGAAATGAATTCAAGCGCCGCCACCGCCTTCACCCCCCGGTCAGGTATCGATGCGCTTTAATTCCACCAGCGCGCGGTTGCGGTAGTTCAGGTCCTCGCGCAATGTGAAGCCCTGCCTCTCCCAGAAGGCGTTGCCGGCCTCGTTGTACTTGAACGTCAGCAGCGCCACCTTGCTGATCTTCTCGGCCTCAAGCGCCGCGAGGGCGCGTTCCACCAGCGCCTGGCCGACGCCCTGGCGGCGAAAGTCCGGGGCCACGGCCATGTGGTGGATGAACCCCCGCCGCCCGTCGTGGCCGGCGAGGATCACCCCGCAGAGCGCGCCACCGACCTCGGCCACGAAGCAGGTGTCCGGGTTGCGCTTCAGATAGCGCCCGATGCCCTCCCGGGAGTCGTCCACGTCGTTGAAGCCCATGTTTTTGCAGGACATCCACAGCGCGTACACGCGGTCGTAGTCGTCGATGACCATCGGCCGCAGGCGCATCAAGAGCGCCAGCAGCGCCCTGTACTCCCGCAAATACAGCCCCCGGCGCATCTCGTCGGTATCGGTGTAGTCGGCATGGGTGGCGAACTCCGCCACGGCGCGCCCGACGCTCACCCACCTGGGCTCCATGCCCGCCCCGGCCTCCCGCTCGGTCAGCTGGCGTACACCTTCGCCCACAGGATTACAGAGGAAATACCGACTCACATACTTCCAATCCTCATAATACTCGTCGATCTCCAGCGTACACGCACCCGGCTCGACGATGACGCCGGTCTCCTCCTCCACCTCGCGGCGGCAGCATTCGGCCTCGTCCTCGCCGTCCTCCAGGCCGCCGCCGGGGATCATGTACTGCCCCGTGCGCGTCTCGTACGACAGCAGTATCTCGTCCCCGCGCAGCACCACGCCCCGGCAGGCCGTGCGCGTATACCGCCACGCCCCGAAGCAGTTCTCGCCGATGATCCCGATCTTCCTGACAGACATATTCGCTCTCCACACTCCACTCTCCCCTCTCCACACTCCACTCTCCACTCTCTGGCGGGCGGCGCATCGCCGCCCCTACTGCCTGTCGCTCCCCTGGTCGAACTTCTCCACGACCCCCTCCATCACCTTCACCGCGCCGCGCAGCAGCGCCTCGGCGTCCTTGTGTCGCTCGAAGTAGACCAGCTCCGGCGGGTTGCCGCCCTTCACGCGCAGGGACTGGGGAAAGCCCTTCACGGCGGTCAGCACGCGCACCAGGTCGATGTCCGCGGCCATCGAGAAGCGCATGATCAGCTCGTCGCCCCGGCAGGTCACGTAGTCGATGCCCAGCCGCGCGCACAGCGCCTTCAGGTGGGCCGCGTCGATCAAATTCATCACCGGCCGGTTCGGGTCGCCGAAGCGGTCGATCAGCTCCTCGATCAGGTCTTCCCGGCTGTCCCGGTCGCGGATGGAGGCGATCTTCTTGTACATCTCCACCCGCAGCAGGTCGTTGGCGATGTACTCCTGGGGCAGATAGGCGTCCACCTTCAGGTCCACCCGGGTCTCGATGTCCTCCAGGTTCACGTCACCGCGCATCTGCCGCACGGTCTCCTCGATCATCTTCACATACAGGTCGTAGCCCACCGTGGCCATGAAGCCGCTCTGCTCGCTGCCCAGCAAATTGCCCGCGCCGCGGATCTCCAGGTCCCGCATGGCCACGCGGAAGCCGGAGCCGAACTCCGTAAACTCCCGGATGGCGGCCAGGCGCTTGTCCGCGGACTCGGTGAGCACCTTGCTGGGGTTCACCGTCAGGTAGGCGTAGGCCAGCCGGTTGCTTCGGCCCACGCGGCCCCGCAGCTGGTACAGCTGGGCCAGGCCGAAGCGGTCGGCGTCGCAGACGATCAGCGTGTTGGCCCGGGGCACGTCCAGCCCCGCCTCGATGATGGTGGTGCACAGCAGCACGTCGAACTTGCCGTCGTAGAAGTCCAGCATCACGTCCTCCAGGGCGTGCTCGCGCATCTGGCCGTGGCCGATGGCGATGCGCGCCTCCGGCACCAGCTTCTTGAGCCGCGCGTACATGACCTCGATGGTCTGCACCCGGTTGTGCAGCACGTACACCTGCCCGCCGCGGGAGAGCTCGCGCAGTATCGCGTCGCGCACCAGCCCGTCGGAATACTCCACCACGTAGGTCTGCACCGGGTAGCGCTCCTCCGGCGGCGACTGCAACAGCGACATGTCCCGTATGCCCACCATGCTCATGTGCAGCGTGCGCGGGATCGGCGTGGCCGTCAGCGTCAGCACGTCCACCGAGCGCTTCATCTGCTTGATGGCCTCCTTGTGGGTCACGCCGAAGCGCTGCTCCTCGTCCACCACAAGCAGGCCCAAATCCTTGAACTTCACGTCCTTGGCCAGCAGCCGGTGGGTGCCAACCACCACGTCCAGCTCGCCCGCGGCCAGCCTTTCGAGGATCTTCTTCTGCTCCGCGGCGGTCTTGAACCGGCTGATGGTCTCCACCCGGATCGGGAAGCCCGCGAAGCGGTTCAGCATCGTGGCGTAGTGCTGCTGCACCAGTATCGTGGTCGGGGCCAGCATGGCGGCCTGCTTGCCGCTCATCACGCACTTGAATATGGCCCGCAGGGCCACCTCGGTCTTGCCGTAGCCCACGTCACCGCAGAGCAGGCGGTCCATGATCTTCGGCTTCTCCATGTCCCGCTTGATCTCGTCGATGGCCGTCAGCTGGTCCGGCGTCTCCTCGTAGGGGAAGCCGTCCTCGAACTCCCGCTGCCACGGGGTGTCCGGCTCGAAGGCGTAGCCCGGTATCGCCTCGCGCTGGGCGTACAGCTTCAAAAGGTCCCCCGCGATGGCCTGTATGCTCTGGCGGACCTTGCTCTTCTGGCGCTGCCACTCGCCGCCGGAAAGCCGGTTCAGCTTCGGGGCCTCGCCCTCGCTGCCGATGTACTTCTGCACCCGGTCCAGCTGGTCCGTGGGCACGTACAGCTTGTCGCTGCCCTGGTAGCGGATGTGCAGAAAGTCCCGGTAGGTGCCGTCGCTGGCCAGGCGCACCATGCCCATGTACTGGCCGATGCCGTGGTTCTCGTGCACCACGTAGTCCCCAACCTTCAGGTCGGTGAAGGCGGCGATCTTCTCGCCCCGGTTGGCGCGGCTGCGGCTCTTCTGGCGGTTGACGCCGTAGATGTCCGACTCCGCCACCACGGCGAACTTCACCTCGGGGTACAGGAAGCCCCGGTTCAGCGTCAGCGGGAAGATCTGCGGCGCGCCGGCTTCCAGCGCTTCGGGAATCTCCGTGACGAACGGCGCAGGGCTGCCCTGGGTGTCCAGCGCGCCCTGCAGGCGCTCGCCGCGGGCCGTGCCGCCCGCCAGCAGCGCCACCTTCCAGCCCTCCTCCTTCCAGTGGGTCAGGTCGCGGGCCAGCTCCTTCACATTGCCCTGATAGGCGGAGGCGTTCCGGCACTCCACCTTGATCAGCGCGGTGGGCTTGAAATCCGCCTCGGTGCGCATGAACAGGTTCGTGAGCAGCACCGTCTTGCCGCCCAGCCGCGCCAGCAGCGCATCGTAGCTGAGCATGATCTCGGCCTGGCAGGGCAGCGCCTCCTGGCGCTCCAGCGCCGTCACGAAGCGCTCCTTGAACTCCAGGAACCGGTTCTCGCAGCGCTCGCGCAGCCGGTCCGGCTGGTCGAACACGATGACGGGGTCCTTCAGGTAGTCCAGCGCCAGGCCCTCGTAGCCCAGCAGCACCGGCAGCAGCGAATCCGCGCCGTCGGGCAGGCGGCCCGTGCGCAGCGCCTCGATCACGCCGCCGAAGTTGCGCCGCAGCGCGGAGCCCGCGGTCACCCGCCTGGGCAGCTTCACCACGCCCCTGGCGGCACCGCTCCCCTTCTTCTTCGGCGCGCTCTCCCCCTCCCCGTCCTCCGAGGCCAGCCGCATGAACTCCTCGAAGGGAATGAGGTCGAACTCCTGCTCGATCTGCGCCTGGCGGTCCTCGCCGGCGGCGCTCGACTCGGAGGCGTCCAGCATCGCCTGCAGCGCGTCCGCCGCCTTCGCCCGCGCGGCGTCGTCCAGCAGTATCTCCTGGGCCGGGTAGAGCTTCACCGCGCTGCGCCGGGAGATGGACCGCTGGGTCATCACGTCGAAGGAGCGGATCGAATCGATCACGTCGTCGAAGAACTCGACGCGCAGCGCGTTGGGGCCACCCACCGGGTAGACGTCCAGTATGCCGCCGCGCAGCGCGCACTGGCCGCGGGCCTCCACCAGGTGGACCCGCTCGTAGCCCGCCGCCGTCAGGCGCTCCATCAGCTCGGCGGGCTCCATCTGCGCGCCCTCCTCCAGCGCGATGCCCCTGGCCGCGAAATCCGCCGCCGGGGCCAGCCGGAACGGCAGGGCGTCCGCCGGGACCACCAGCGCCTTCACGCCGCCGCACAGGCAGTCGCCCAGCGCCTCGATGCGGCGCATGGACAGCTCGCGGCTGGAGGCCGCCGTCTTCAGGAACGTGATGTCCCGGGCGGGCAACTGCCGCGCCGCGCCGGAGAGCAGCACGTTCAGATCCTCGGTCATGCGGGCCGCGGTGATGTCGTTCGGCGAGATCACCAGCAGGGGCCGGTCCAGCTTCAGCGCCGCCGCGGCCAGCAGATGGGCCCGCTGGGCGTCGTCCGGGCCATAGACAGAACAGACGCCCGGCGCCTTCAGCGCGCGCGTCAGTTCCCGAAAAGCCGTCAGGCCCTCCAGCGGTTCAAACAGGCATTTCAGCTTCCAGTTCGTTTCCTGCATACAGCTCCTACTTGCCCTCGTTCAGCTTTCCGACCAGCTGCCGCGCCGGGTCGACGCCCTTTTCGATCAGCTCCGCGATCACGTCCGCCGCGCCCAGGTAGGCGTCGAACATGGTCTGCCGCAGCTCCTTCGTCTGGTAGCCCGACAGCACCCAGTCCTTCATGTCCCAGCCCTCCGGCGGCCTGCCGATGCCCACCCGCACCCGGGGGAAGTTGTCCCGGCCCAGCAGGTAGATGATGTTGCGCATGCCGTTGTGGGTGCCCGCGCTGCCTCTGGGACGGAAGCGCAGCTTGCCCTCGGGCAGGTCCACGTCGTCGTAGACCACGATCAGGTGATCGTCCTCGGGCTTGTACCAGGCGCACAGCTGCACCACGCTCTCGCCGGACAGGTTCATAAACGTCTGGGGCAGGCACAGCGCCACCCTTTGGCCGCGGATGACGCCCTCGCCCACCGAGGCCTTGCAGCGCAGCCGGTGGATCGGTATGTCATACTTCTGCGACAGCACGTCCACCACGTCAAAGCCCACGTTGTGCCGGGTGTGTTCATATTTTCTGCCCGGATTGCCCAGGCCGACGATCACGTACATGATCCTGTCCCTCCTGCCGACAGCGACAAGCTATCAGCTTATTGTAGCGTGCCGGCCCCGTGATTGTCAAGCCTTACAGCGAGAATAATTCAATGCGGCAGGGGGCTGTGGCGCCCAAAATCACAGGGACGGTTCTCTGTGTCAATGACACAGAGAACCGTCCCTCTGATTTTGGACGCGGAAAAAAAGCCCCGCGGCATGCTGTGCCGCGGGACGATCTCAGCCTCTCCTGCCCGTACCGCCGCCGGGGCGGCCGCCGGGAACGCCGTTGCCGGAGCGCGGGCCGGGGCCCGCCGGGTGCGGCGATTGGGGCATCGCCGGGCGCACCGGCTGGGGCGCGGGCCGGGGCGCGGGCGCGGGCCTGGGCGCGGGGGC
>JAFYBB010000115.1 GCA_017540445.1 Clostridia bacterium
GAGCATGGGAACCTCCTGCTGGCAGATGATGAGGTTGAGGGAACAGGGAACAGGGAACAGGGAACAGGAATAGCCGGGGACCGGGATTATTCGCAATGACATGCAGCGCGCTGTTCGTGCCTCCCCATCCGCAGATGGGTTCGAGCGCCCGGAGAACAGTCCGGTGGACTGTTCTCAGTGAGAACGGGCCGGCAGGCCCCTGGAGAGGGGGACCGCTTGCGGTGGTGGGGGGCCTGTACATACCGTCATGCGCGGCGATTCGTTCAGAGTGCCCTATCCCCCGCTTCGCGGGTACTTCTCCATGGGCCTGCCTCGGCCCCATCTCGCTGAAAACAGCACACTGTGCTGTTTTCCGGGCGCTCGATGCCACTGCGGTGGGGAAGCTATTCAATGCGGTGGTGGGACCTTAACATACCGTCATGCGCGGCGATTCGTCCGAATCGAACAAATCCCGTCAGGGATTTGCACCTGAATTCCTCATTCCTAATTCCTCACTCCACACTCCACTCTCCACTCTCCACTCTCAATATACAAGGTATTCCTCCTTCACGTATCCCTCGATCTCAGCGGTGTGCACGGCCACCCAGCCGTCCTCGTCGGCTTCGGAGGATACGATCAGGCGGCGGCCCTTGGGCAGGCGGTCGACGACGCGGGCGGCGGTGGTGGGCTGCTCGCGCACGTTCAGCGCGGTGGCGGTCACGGTGGCGTAGCGCTCGCCTTCCTTCAGCTCGGGCAGCGGGGCGGGCGTGGGGGTCGGCGTGGGCTTGGGCCGGGCCGCGCCCACGCTGTCCGGCAGGGCGTCCAGCTCGGTGAGGCTCTCCCCGGGCCAGGCCATGCGCTCCACGGACAGGCCGGGGTAGTAGAAGGCGATGATCTGCTGCCAGTTCATGCCGTAGTGGCCGGCCATCCACTGGGCCCCGCGCTGGCTCATGCCCACGCCGTGGCCGAAGCGGCGCATGATCAGCGTGAACGCCCGGGCGTCGCCGGCGGCGTCGGTCTGGGTCTGGACCGAGATCAGCTCGCAGTCCGAGCCGTTCAGGCCCAGGGACAGCTTGTCCTTGATCTGGTCGTAGACGCTCAGCGTCACCGTGTAGATCTCGTCCGAGAGCACCCATTCCCGGGGCACCTCGGTGGGCTCGGCGGTGGGGGCCTGCGTCTCTTCCCCCGTGAAGATCGCGGCCAGCGCATCGGCCTCGCCGGTGGGCGCCGGGGCGGGGGTATCGGTCGGCTCCGGCGCGGGCGTATCGGTGGGCACGGGCGTGGGCGTCGCCACCGGCTTCAAAAGCCGGGCCCGCAGGCCGAACTCCAGCTGCTCGTACATCCGGCTGCCCTCAAACCGGGGGCTCATCGGCGTGACGGACGCGATGGACTCAAATTCCCACTCCCCCGGTTTGTAGCCATCGGCGGCCAGCCGCTCGCCCAGGGCCTGCTCCAGCATCGCCTTCAGCGCGGCGCTGCCCTCGCACCTGGCGGTCACGGTCAGGTCGTTCTGCAGGCTGCGGGGGTTCTCCAGGTCGAAGGGATCGTCCTCCATGGCCAGATACCCGTCGCTGCCGGAGGTCTTCCATATCTGGCTGGCCAGCGCCGTCTGGCCGCCGTTGCTGGCGGTGTAGTAGCACACGGCGAAGGCGCCGTCGTACAGGCCCACCACGCCCCGGGTGTCGTCCACGGCGCGGACCACGTTCTGATACGCCGGGTCGTAGCCCTTGAACACCTGGTCGGCGGTGGTGTCCACCAGGTCGTAGTCCCGGCTGCCGGCCTGCCACTTGCGCTGCATGGCGTAGGTGCGGGCGGCCACGGCCTGGGCCTTCAGCGCCTCGATCGGGAAGGAATCGCTCATCTCGTAGGCCACCACGCCGTACAGGTAGTCCTCCGCGTGGATCGACAGCACCGGCTTCAGGCCGTTCTGCTCCGCGGACACCTTCAGATCGCCGCAGTACAGCGTGCGCTTCTCCGACTCGTCGATGTAAATGCCGTTCTCCGCGCCGTCCGCGGCTTTATGGCGGGTCAGCGTGACGGACGCGCCCATGTCGATGGTCAGCCCGCCCACGCTCAGATACACCCTGCCCTCCGCCAACGACAGCGCCACCCGCGCGTCCCGGTCGAAGCGAAAGCCCGGGTCGCCGTCCACGGCGTATACGCCCGCCAGCGTCAGGTGCAGCTGCTGCGGCTCGGACAGCGACGCCAGCAGCACCCGCAGCACGCCGTCGTCCTTCAGCGCCGCCTCCGGTATAGGCGCGAGCGTGATCTCGGGCACAGGGGTTTCCGCCTCCACGTCCTGCGGAATCGGCATCCGGTCCGCCGGGGGCAGCGTCACCACGGCGGCGGCCTCGGTGGCCGACGGGCCCAGCAGCCAGTCGAACAGCCCGCCCGCCCGGGCGGGCGCGCCCAGCGTCAGCAGCATCGTCAGCGCCAGCGCCAGCGCGCGCGGCGCGTGATACACAGTGCGTTTGTCCTTCATAAGACCTCCATGGGCGGGCGTCGGGCCCGCCGGTTTCCTTTGTTTCCAAATATTGACAGCTCCGGGCGGGTCTATACGCCGCCCGTCCGGTTTTTGCGTCGAAAACAGCAACCCATGATATTATAGCACGATCGTGGCCCCGATGTGGGGAGAAATCGGGACATTTCGTACGATTTTGCACATATTTCGTCACAATTTAGCGCCATTGGCCCGGCCTGCCGTCTTGCGCCGTTAATGCTGTCGGATTATAATGTAGATTGGTTGTATATAGGCCGCCGGACTGAGGAGGTGAGCCCCATGTCCCAATCGCTGTACGAGGTGCTGGCGCTGGGCGCGCGCTATCTGTTCGCGGGCCTGATGCTGCTGATCGTGCTGCGGGCATGGCGGATCACGCTGATCGACAGCCGCCGGGCCGCCACACTGCGGCGCATGTCGCCCCAGACCGGGCTCAGCGGCGAGCTGATGGTGATGGCGGGCGACGGCCAGGCCCGGCGGGGCATGAAGTACCCGGTGATCCGCGAGGGCATGATCGGCTCCTCCCGCCGGGCGGACATACGCATCCGCCACGCCAGCGTGCGCCGCAGGCACGCCTACTTCCAGCTGTCGGACAACCGCATGCACATCCGCACCCACGCGGGCGCGCCGATGCTGGACGGCGAGGGCCGCCCGGCGCGGTCGCTGGCGCTGGCCGACGGCGACGCGCTGACGCTGGGCCGGGTGTCGCTGATGCTGATCCTCAGCGGGACCGCCGCCCCCGCCGTCCCCCGCCGCGACGCGCGGGACGCGGACAGCGAGGAGGCTCCGCCCGACCCGGACGACCTGTTCCGCGAGCAGCCGGTGCTGCGCCGGGTGCAGGCGCCCCCGCGGGAGAAGCGGCTGGGCAAGCCCATCGACGTGGACGAATACTTTGACGTGGACGACGGCGAGGACTGGTGATGCCATGACGCCCGACAAGGTCGAGAAGATGAAAAAGGCGCTGATGCGCTCCAATACCCACCTGCTGCTCTCCGCGGTGACGCTGTTCCAGGCCGCGGCGATGCTGCTGATCGCCTTCCAGAAGGAGGCGGTGAACCCCCAGGCGCTGATACTGGCCGCCGCGCTGCCGCTGGTGACCTGGCTGGTCACGGCGCTGATGGGGCGGGTGTGGCCGGTGGACCGGGCCATACTGATACTGGTGATGCTGCTGTGCAGCGTGGGCCTGATCACGCTGTCGGACATTGCCCGCGCCGACGTCACCCCCCGCACCCAGGCGTACTACGCCCTGGCGGGCGTGGCGGCGATGTTTGCCGGCGCGGCCTTCATACGGCGCTGGCGGCAGTGGAAGAAGTACACGCCGCTGATGATGGCACTGTGCCTGATCGCGCTGCTGTCGCCGTACCTTCCGAAGGTGGGCATCTACAAGTACGGCGCGCGCAACTGGGTGGGCCTGCCCGGCGGCCCGTCGATACAGCCCAGCGAGTTCATGAAGCCCGTCATGATACTTTGCCTGGCCAGCGGGTTTTCCAACCGGCCCCGCTTCGCCCGGTGCCTGCCCACCATCGGCTTCGCGGCGCTGTGCTGCGGCGTGCTGCTGTCGGAAAAGGACCTGGGCGCGGTGCTGCTGTACTTTCTGACCACGGTGCTGATGTACTACGCGGCCACCTCCAACGCCTTCATCACGCTGTCCGGCCTGGGCATGGGCGCGGCGGCGGCGGTGATCGCCTACCGGGCGCTGCCCTACGTGCAGGCCCGGGTGGCCATCTGGCAGAACCCCTGGATCGACCCCCAGGACAGCGGCTTCCAGCTGATCCAGTCGCTGATCGCCATCGGCTCCGGCGGGCTGTTCGGCATGGGGCTGGGCATGGGCATGCCCCGGGACATACCGCTGTACCACTCGGACTTCATATTCGCCTCCATCACCGAGGAGTTCGGCCTGATCTTCGCGGTGGGGCTGCTGGCCGTGTACGTGATGATCATCATGCGCGGCCTGATCGTAGCCTTCAACGCCCGCACGTCGTTCCACTCGCTGGCCGCCTTCGGGCTGGTGATCATGCTGGGGCTGCAGACCATGCTGATCGTGGGCGGCAACACGAAGCTGCTGCCGCTGTCCGGCGTCACGCTGCCGCTGGTGTGCTACGGCGGCTCGTCGCTGGTGAGCACCTTCTTCTCGATGGGCCTGCTGCTGGGCATATCGTCGATGAACGCCGAGGACGAGGCCCGGGACATCGAGACGCTGGAGCTGCGGGAGGACGTCCCATGAAGGAGCTCAGAAGGAACATGCGCCTGGTGGGCACGCTGGTGGTGGTGCTGTTCGTGGGGCTGGCCGCCTGGTTCGCGATGACGGTGTTCACCCAGGGCAGCATCTGGGCCTCCGACGTGCGCAACAGCCGCCTGCGGGCCAGCAACAGCCTGCGGGGGGACATCACCGACCGGGACGGCAATCTGCTGGCCACCACCGCCGAGGACGGCACGCGGCAGTACCTCTCCAACGCCGCCGCCCGGCGCGCCCTGTCCCAGACCGTGGGCGACATCGCCGGCATGAGCGGCACCGGCATCGAGACGTTCTACTCCGCCACGCTGCTGGACATCTCCTCCTCGCTGACGGACCGGCTCAGCGAGCTGTTCAGGAGCGCCCGCCACGTGGGCAGCAGCGTGCAGATCACCGTGGACGGCCGGCTGCAGGCCTACATCGCCAGCGTGTTCCCCCAGGGCTACCGCGGCGCGGTGTGCGTGATCAACTACAAGACCGGCGAGATACTGGCCATGGTGTCGCTGCCCGAATACGACCCCAACGACCTGACCGTCCGCGCCTACGACCAGGTGGAGGACACCGCCTACCTGAACCGGTGCCTGCAGGGCCTGTACACCCCCGGCTCGATCTTCAAGATCGTGACGCTGGCCTCGGCCGTGTCCAACGACGCGGGCGTCGTGGACCAGACCTTCACCTGCTCCGGCGAGTGGAACTACGACGGCGGACACATCGTGTGCGCCGGCGGCGCGGCCCACGGGGCGCTGGACCTGAAGGCCGCCTTCAAGCGCAGCTGCAACGTCACCTTCGGCAAGCTGGCCTACCAGCTGGGGCTGGACCGCCTGCGGGCCACCGCCGAGCGCTTTGGCTTCAACGAGAACTTCAAGTTCGGCGACTTCGTGGTCTACAACTCCGCCTTCCCGAAGGCGGTGGACAGCATGAACGGCCTGGTCTGGGCCGGCATCGGCCAGGGCGAGGTGCTGGTGACCCCGCTGCACATGGCCATGATCGCCGGCAGCGTGGCCAACGGCGGCACGATGATGAAGCCCTGGCTGATCCAGCGCGTCGCCAATTCTCAGGGCGTCACCGTGAGCTCCGGCGCGCCGGAGTCCTACCGGCAGGTGCTCAGCCCCTCCGCGGCCAGCCTGATCGCCGGCTACATGTACGAGACCGTGAAGAGCGGCACCGCCACCCGCGCCGCCATCGACGGCTACAGCGTGTGCGGCAAGACCGGCTCCGCCGAGGTGTCGGACGACAAGACCGTGGAGACCAACGCCTGGTTCACCGGCTTCGTCTACGACGAGGCCCACCCCTACGCCATCGCCGTGGTCATCGAGGGCGGCGGCGCCGGCGCGCGCATGCCCAGCGAGCTGGCCGCGAAGGCGCTGGGGAAGGCGATTGAATATGTAGGATAATAATGGAAAGGAATGACACGATGCTTGAACTGAAGGATGTCACCAAAAAGTACCTGCGCCGCACGGCGCTGGACGGCGTTTCCCTGCAGATCGAGGCGGGCAAGACCTGCCTGCTGCTGGGGCCGAACGGCAGCGGCAAGACCACGATGATGAAGCTGATCGCCGGGCTGGCCCGGCCCACGTCCGGTGAGATCACGCTGAACGGCACGCCCATCGGGAAGCAGACGAAGGCCCGGGTGGCCTACATGCCCACCGAGAACTACTTCTACAATTACATGACCGTGCGGGACATCGGGAAATACTATGCCGATTTCTTCGACGACTTCGACCCGGCCCGCTATTCGCGGCTGCTGACGGACATGGAGCTGGAGCCCCAGGACAACATCCGCCAGCTGTCCAGCGGCATGGCGGCCAAGCTGCGGCTGTCGCTGACCCTCAGCCGCGACGCCCAGCTGATGATGTTCGACGAGCCGCTGAACGGCGTGGACATACTCACCCGCACCCAGACCATCGACGCCATACTCGCCGGACGGCGGCAGGGCCGCACGATGCTGATCTCCACCCATCTGGTGGACGAGCTGGAGGACGTGGTGGACACCACCGTGTTCCTGAAGAAGGGCAAGCTGGTCATGGCCGGCGAAAAGAAGCAGATCTGCGCCGGGCGCACGCTGAAGGACCTGTACATCGAGGTCTACGGCCACGCCTCGGCGGACCCGGAGCACGCGCGCGAGGAGGTGGGCAACAATGCTTAAACTGATGAAATACGAGTTCAGGAAGCTGCGCAACACGCTTTTGATCATGCTGGCGGCCCTGGCGGCCCTGGAGATCGGCTTTCTGGTCGGGGAGGCCATGGAGAAGACCGGGCTGATGACCGTGTCGCTGGTGCTGATCTCGGTGCTGGTGTTCCTGGTGTACGCCTTCATCATACTGGCGGGCATGGCCAGCTATTCCCGGGAGCTGAAGGAGAAGTCCGGCTACCTGGTGTTCATGGTGCCGGTGCGCCCCATCGGGGTGGTGCTGTCGAAGCTGGTGTTCACAGCGCTGACCGCGCTGGCGGCCACCGCCGTGTTCGGCGCGGTCGCCTACTTCGACTTTCGCTACCTGATCGACAAGATGGACATCGACCCCGACGTGATGAACCAGATCAACATGCTGCTGCGCTTCGGCCTGAAGGCCAACGCCAACGTGATGCAGATATTGCGCATGGCGGGCTTCTACGCGCTGACCATGCTCATCGAGATCCTGCTGACCATGTGCACCGCCTACCTGGCGATCACGCTGTCCGCCACGATGCTGCAAAACAAGAAGGGCTTCCTGCGGGCCCTGATCAGCCTGGTGCTGTTCGTCGCGCTCACCTGGGGCGCCAACTGGCTGGTCCAGCGGCTGATCTACGACCGCGTGGCCCTGGACACGCCCTTTGCCGAGATGACCGGCACCATCGCCTGGTCGCTGCTGTTCAACCTGGCGCTCAGCGCCGCGTTCGTCGGCGCCAGCGCGTGGCTGCTGGACCATCGCGTGAACCTGTAGGGGCCCAGAGATCAGGAGGAACATCCCATGACCGACCCAACCCGCCGTCCGTGGAACGGCGCGCGCATGTCGCCGGAGCTGGAATTCAAGATCGCGAACCTGCCGGACTCGCCGGGCTGCTACCTGATGAAGTCCGGCGGCGAGATCATCTACGTGGGCAAGGCCGTGAACCTGAAGAACCGGGTCAGCCAGTACTTCCACTACAGCGCCCAGCACACCCC
>JAFYBB010000116.1 GCA_017540445.1 Clostridia bacterium
CTCTAAGAAGTGGGTGACGAATATGATGCCCACGCCCCGGCTCTTCAGGTCGCGCATCAGCTTGAACAGGCTCTCCACTTCCTTGTCGTCCAGAGAGGAGGTGGGCTCGTCCAGTATCAGCACCTTGCACTGCATGTCCACAGCCCGGCCGATGGCCACCATCTGCTGCACCGCCAGCGAGCAGGTGCCCAGCTGCTGTTTGGCCCGGGCGGGGATGCCCAGGTTCTCCAGGATCTGCGTGGCCCGCGCCTCGTATTCGCTCCAGTTGACCACCTGGCCGCGGATCCTGCCGATGAACATGTTCTCCGCCACCGTCAGGTTCGGGCACAGCGTGATCTCCTGATACACCGTGCTGATGCCGATGTTCTGCGCGTCCTGGGGCGAATGGATGTGGGCCTCGCCCTCGCTGCCTTCCACCCAGATGCTGCCCCCGTCCTTTTCATAGACGCCCGTCAGCACCTTGATCAGCGTGGATTTTCCGGCGCCGTTCTCCCCCATCAGGGCGTGGATCTCGCCCTTGTTCAGCGTGAAATCCACCGCGTCCAGCGCCAGCGTGCCCGGAAACTGCTTCGTGATCCCGCGCATCTTCAATACTACGTCGTTTTGCATCTGGGATTGCTCCTCCCTTGCGTGATTCCATGCGCCTTCTCAGCCCCTGCGGGCTTTTCCTTATAGAAGGCGCGGTATGAACGCGCGCATAGCCGTTCGTTCATACCGCGCCTGGTGGTTGGGACTAACCCGGTCGATTACAGGCCGTAGTTGTCGATGTCTTCCTGGGTGATGGTCTTGGCGTCGAAGCCCTTCTCATCGGAGATGATCTGGTTCAGCTCGTTCAGGCCCTCGATCTCGCCGCCGGCCTCCAGCGTCTTGATCAGCTCGTCGATCTTGGTGGCCTGGAAGGGGGAGCACTGGCCGTCATAGTTCCACTCGCCAGCCAGCAGCTTCTCCAGCGCCCACTTGTTGCAGTCGAAGCCCATGATGATCACGTCGCCGTCCACGCCGTGGGTGATGCCAGCGGCATCCAGCGCGGCCACAACGCCGTCGGCCATGCCGTCGTTCTCGGCGTACACGATGTTGAACTCGATGCCGCCGTTGATGGCCGCCTCAGCGATCTTGCGGGCCTCAGCGGGGTCCCAGCTGTCGCCGCCGGTGCCGTCGGCAACGATGGTCCAGTTCTCCTCGGCAGCGCACTTCTCTTCCAGCGCGCCGGAGCGGCCCACCTGAGCGGCGGAGCCCATCTGGCCCATGATGTGCAGGATCTTGTACTCGTCAAGGTTCAGGCTCTCCAGCCATGCAACGGCGGTCTCGCCCTCCTTGGCCATGTCGGAAACGACGGCCGCGGTGTACAGGGAGGGATCGCACTCGATCATGCGGTCGAACAGGAACACCTTCACGCCCGCTTCCTTGGCCTCTTCCAGGACCTCGTCCCAGCCGGTGGTCTCAGCGGCGGAAACCAGGATGTACTGCTTGCCGTCGGTGATGAAGCCCTTGGCGGCCTCCAGCTGCTTGTCGGCGGTGGGGGCGGTGACGAAGGTGGCGTCATAGCCGTTGTCGGCGGTAAAGGTCTCAGTCAGGTTGCGGACATTCGCCTCGCGGTAGCCGGACTCCGAGGGGTCCAGGTTGATGATGCCAACCTTGATGCCTTCAGCCAGAGCGCCGAAGCAGCTCAGGGCCATGACCAGAGCGAGAACCAGCACGAGAATCTTCTTCATGATGTAAAACCTCCATATTCTCTATTATCGGCGCCTTCGCCGATTTACAGGGGTATTATACCACCGATGCCGGTTTATGAAAATGCAATCACTTTGTGAGTCGGTTGAAATTTCTTCGCGATTTTTATTCAGCTTGACGGGAAAATTGGTTTTCATTCGCCCCGGGTTCGTTTTTATTCGATTTCCGGTACTCGCTGGGGGTAAAGCCGGTCTGCTTCTTGAACAGGTAGCTGAAGTAGTGGGCGTCGTTGTAGCCCACGGCGAAGGCGATCTCCGACGAGCGCATCTGGGTGGCCGTGAGCAGCTCCTTGGCCTTGGCCATGCGCAGGCCCGTCAGATACTGGGTGAAGGTGATGCCGGTCTCCTGGGCGAACACGGTGGAGAAGTGGCTCTGGGACATGCCCACCTCCCCCGCCACGTCCTGCAGCATCAGGTTCGGGTCGGCAAAGCGCTTGCTGAGGAACACGCGGGCGCGGCCCACGGGCGTCTCCCCCATGCCCCGGCCGCTGCGGTCCCGGCAGGCGATGGCCGCGCGCAGCAGCGCCTTCGCGGCCTCCAGGCCCGAGGCCGCCGCGCCGTGCAGCGCCTCGGCAACGCTGGCCTCGTCCAGCACGCCCTGGGGGTCGGCCCCGGCGTCGGAGGCGATGCGCCGGGCCGCGATCACCGCCGCCACGCGCAAATAGCCCGCGGCCAGGTCCGCGCCGTCCGCGCCGCTGCCCAGCAGGCCCGCGTACTCGGCAAGCACCCCGTCGATCTCCTCGGCGGGGGCGTACTGCAGCCGCTCGTACAGCGGCGACAGCTCCAGGCTGTCCAGCACGGTGGTGCTGTCCTCCAGCTCGCCCACGCCGATGATGCGCCGCCCCGCGCCCTGGCCGGCGGCGGCGTGGCGCACGTGCCGGGCCGACTGCATCGAGCGGCGGATGTCGAAGTAGTCGGTCACCGTCTCGCCGATGGACAGCATCAGCGCCTCGCAGTTCTCCAGCTGGGGCAGGTGCGCCGCGGAGGCGGCGAAGGAGTAGGCGCGCTCCTCGGCGTCCCGCTCGTTGTCGCCCAGCACCAGCGCCCGGGCCCCGTGGGCCATGCCGCAGGTGAACACGCTGCCGCCGCTGGCCTCCGCCAGCTGCGAAAGCGCCGCCCGGGCCCGGGCCCGGGCCTCGTCCTTCAGCGGAAAGGCGATGTCGATCACCACATAGCAGCCGGCCGCCAGGTTCACGCCCATCGCGCGCATCTGGCGCATCAGCTGCTCGTCCTCGAAGCGGTCCCCCTCCTCGGTGAACAGCGATTCCAGCAGCTTCTCCCGCAGAAACTGGTTGCCGGAGGCCATGTCCCGGCGCAGCGAGGCCACGCTCTCCTGGGCGCGGCGCTCCTCGGCGATGCGCTCGGCCACGCGCTTCAGCGCGCCGCCCAGCTCCTGGGCGGTGATGGGCTTGAGCAGATACTCCCGCACGCCCAGCGATATGGCCTTCTGGGCGTAGGAGAAGTCGTCGTAGCCGGACAGGATCACCACGCCCACCCAGGGCAGCATGCGCTTGACCTCGGCGCACAGCTGCATGCCGTCCATGAAGGGCATGCGGATGTCCGTGAGCAGTATGTCCGGGTTCAGATCCCGGATCATGGGCAGGGCCATCTCGCCGTCCGGGGCCTCGCCCACCAGCTGGAAGCCGTTCTCCTCCCACGGAAAGGAGTTGCGCAGGTTCTCCCGTATGGCGATCTCGTCGTCAACCAGAAATACCTTCATCATCGGCGATTTCCTCCCTCGATTTCAGCGGCACGCAGAAGCTGACCCGGGTGCCCTCGGGGCCGCTCTCGATCCGCAGCCCCTCCCTCTGGCGATAGTACAGCTTGATGCGCATGTCCACGTTCCTCAGCCCGAAGCCGCCGCCCTCGGCGGGGGCCAGGCCGGCCACCGACGGCGCGTCGCTGCGCATCACCTCCAGCACCCGAGCCAGCTCCTCCGGGGTCATGCCCTTGCCGGTGTCCTGCACGGTAAAGCGCACCCTGTCGCCCTCCGGCGCGGCGCTGACGCGGATCATGCCGCCGCCGCGCCTGGACTTGATGCCGTGATACAGCGCGTTCTCCACCAGCGGCTGCAGCAGGAGCTTCACGATGTACCCCTGGGTCAGCGCCTCGGGGATGTCGATCTCGTAGTTCAATATGTCCCGATAGCGGGTCTTCTGGATGCTCAGGTAGCCGGACAGGTGCCGCGCCTCCTTCTCCAGCGGTATCCAGTCCGCGCCGGAGGACAGCGATATGCGGAAGAAGTCGCTGAGCGAGCGGGTCAGGTGGATGACCTCCTCGCTCTTGCCCGACTCCGCCTGCCAGATGATGGCGTCCAGCGTGTTGTACAAAAAGTGGGGGTTGATCTGGGCCTGCAGCAGCCGCAGCTCGGACTTGGCCAGGTTCTCCTGCTCCTGGCGGCTGCGCTCGATCAGGCTCTCCAGGCGGTTGGCCATCACGTTGATCTGGTTGGCCAGGTCGGACAGCTCCTCCACCTCCATCTCCGGCACGCGGGCCTTCAGGTCGCCGCCGGTCAGCCGGTACATGCTGCCCTCCAGCCGGTAGATGGACCCGCGGATGACGTCCGCCAGCCGGACCGAGGCCTCGCCGGCGCCCAGCAGGGCCGCCAGCAGCAGCACCGCCTCGATCAGCGCCGCGACCCAAACGATGCGCTCGATGCCGGCGCTGGTGCGCGCCACCGCGTCGATCTCCACGGAGATGAAGTCCTCCAGCATGTGGGTGACCAGGTCGCCCACGTTGCGCACCTCGTCCACGATCTTCTCGATTTCGCTGATGGGCAGCCCCCGGCTCATGCCCTCGCGCACCTGGCCGGTGTAGCTGGCCAGCGTGTCCATCGTGCGCCGCGCCACCGTCAGCTGCAGATTGCCCGCGCCGGTGTCGTCCTTCATGAGGGTCTCCAGCGTCTGGTTGACGCCCGCCAGCAGGTCGTCCACGCCGCTGTCGGCATAGCCGATCTGCCCCGCCGCCACCGAGAACAGGCGCTCCGGCAGCTCGGTGCCCACCGCGGGCTTCAGGCCCGCCGCCGTCTCCATGCGGGAGAACACGCTCTGGAAGCGGCTGGTGGTGATGATCATCATCGCCAGGCTGACCAGCGCCGGGATCAGCAGCACGACGGCGATGGTGCGGGTGGTGCGCCTCAGCCGCCCGATGATGCTCCTGCGCCGCGGATTGCCCTTCATGCTCAGTATCCCCTCGGCGCAAGGCCGCTCAGATCGTCAAACTCGGTGAACACCGTCTCCTCCGGGTGGTTGCGCTTGGGGATCGCCTCGCCCTTCGACAGGGCGTCCACCAGCGCCATCACCGCGTCGCCCAGATTGGGCGTGCACTCCACGATGCAGTTGACGCGGCCCGCCTTCAGCGCGTCGATGGCCTCCTGCTGGCCGTCCACGGAGATCAGGATCACGTCCTCCGCCGGCTTCAGGCCCGCCTCGTCCAGCACCTTCAGCGCCCCGAGGGTCATCTCGTCGTTGTGGGAATACACCACGTCGATGCCCTCCGGGCCGTACCTTTTGAGCAGGTCGCGCATGCACTCCTCGCCCTTGGAGCGCAAAAAGTCGCCGGAGACGCTCTCGATGACCTCGAACCGCCCGTCCCCCGCGATGGCCTCCATGAAGCCGGCCTGGCGGTCGCGCATGGGGGTGGAGTCCTCGGTGCCGGTGATCTCCACGATGTTCATGTGCTCCGCGCCCGTGGCGTCGGCCTTGCGCTTCAGGAATTCGCCGGCACGCCGCCCCTCCGCCAGGAAATCCGCGCCGATGTAGGCGGTATACAGCGTGTCGTCCCCGGTGTCGATCATCCGGTCCATCAGGATCACGGGAATGCCCGCCTTCTTGGCCTCGTTCAGCACGTTGTCCCAGCCGGTCTGGACGATGGGCGAGAACACGATCACGTCCACCTGGTAGGAGATGAACGAGCGTATCGCCGCGATCTGCTTGTCCTGGCGCTGGTTGGCGTTTTCCAGCATCAGGCCGAAGCCCCAGTCCTTCGCGGCCTGCTCCATGCTGGCGGTGTTGCCGATGCGCCAACCGCTCTCCGACCCCAGCTGGGAAAACCCCACCACCAGCGCGGAAGCGCCCGCCCCGGCCTTGTCCGTCCGCCCGCAGCCCGCGACCAGCGCGCAGCACAGCAAAAGCAGCGCCAGAAGCCTGTGTTTCATGGTCATATACTTCCTTTCACAACGGGGCCGTCTCAAAACGAATCGGCATTTGAGCGTGTACATGCTGTAGGGGCGGCATAGCCTTCCCCTTTAGGGGAAGGTGGCCCGCGAAGCGGGTCGGAAGAGGTCGCCGCCCGCCGGGTACGACAAAACAGCTCGTTTGGACGGGTGCGACCTCATCCGTCACGACTTCGTCGTGCCACCTTCCCCAAAGGGAGCGTGTACATGTTGTAGGGGCGGCGATGC
>JAFYBB010000117.1 GCA_017540445.1 Clostridia bacterium
GTATCGGCCGCGCGCCATGCCGCCGGGCGGCGTCCACGTATCGCGCCAGATGCGCCGGATAGGTGCTCCCGGGGTCGGTGTGGCGCTTCGGGTCGTCCTTCTCGTCGTTGTGGCCGAAGGAGATCACCAGCCTGTCCCCGGGGCGCAGGCAGGGCTCGATGGCGCTCAGTCGCCCCTCGTCGATGAAGCTCCTGCTGGAGCGCCCGTTCACGGCGCAGTTCTGGACGAATTCATCCGCCGGCAAAAGCGCCTGCAGCGCCTGGCCCCAGCCGGTCATCGGAGCGCGCCGGGCCGGATAGTCGGCCATCGTGGAATCGCCGCACAGATACCAGGTGACGCCGGGCCGGTCGGGCCGCCAGCCGTCCCAGCCGGACAGCACGTCCTGCAGCGTCACCGCCGCCGCCTCCCAGTCGGTCAGCCGCGCCTCGGCGGGGTGGCGCGCGGACAGGTCCGAGCGAACGCCGGTGGTGCCCCACTCGCCGCAGCGCCCGGTGATTTTGCGTTTTTCGTCCCAGTCCTCAAAGCCGGCGGGAGACACGCAGGCGTCCATGTCGCACTGAAGAAACAGCGTGCGGGCGAAGGCGCGCCAGGGGCGGCCCAGCTTTCCCGCGCCGGGCGGGCACGCGCCGGTGAGCCTGCAGCGGTGGAACACCAGGCCGTAGGGCTGCGCCTCGGGGGTGTTGGCCGCGGTGTACCAGCCGCCGCCCGGGCCCATGAACAGCGTGCACCGCTCGAACCAGCAGCGGTAGGGGCCGAATACGAAGTCCACGTCGCCGCGAATGAAGCAGTCCTCGAAGTACTGCCGGGCGCGGGTGGGCGGGCAGTCCCCCACCTCCGCCACGCATTCGGCGCTGCCGCGCCTGGGCGCGATGTCGCGGACGATCTTGGGCATCAGGGGACCGCAGAACAGCGTGTCCTGGTGGGCGAGAAATTGGCAGTTCCGCCAGACGCCCCGGTCCCCCGCGGCGTACACCGCCACGGCCTGGCCCGCGTCATGGCCGTCGCCGGCGTCGTTGCGCACGGTCAGGTTCTCCACGGTCACGTTGTTGCCGGTGACCAGCAGCGTGAAGGACAGGAAGGTCCCCCGCGGCGTGCCGTCCGGAAAGGTGTCCTTCGCGCAGGCCGAGTGGGTCAGCACGGTCCGCCCGGCATCCTCCCCCACGATGCGCACGTTGTCCTTGTCCACCACCACGCGCTCCCGGTACTCTCCCGGGCGCACCAGCAGCAGCGCCGGGGCCCGTCCGCCGCCGTCAACGGCGTCGACGGCGGCCTGTATGCCGGTGAAATCGCCGGTGCCGTCCTTTGAGATGACGAACATATATCCTGTCCTCCTCCGATCGAATCAACACAACCGGGCCGCCGCGAAGCGCGGCGGCCCAAGGAAAGGTTCACCGAATGGGTCTGTTATTTCAGGGAAGCCAGGTAGCGGTCATACTGGGCCTGGCGGACCTTCAGCAGCTCGCCGATCTGCATGGACTCCAGCGTGGCGATGTAGGAATCGAACTCGGCCTCGATGTCGGCGTAGCCGCTGATGAAGGCGACGGCGCGCTCGTTGACATAGGTGTCGATGTCGACCATGTACATGCTGCTCACAGCGGCCTCGTCCGGGGTGGAGTACACCGTCGGGAAGGGCGCGCGGATGTAGGGCTCCTCAAAGGTGCGGTCGTTCTGCACGTGCCAGTCGGCCAGCAGTACGTCGGTCGCGGGCGTGGACTGCTGAGAGGGCATGTTGGGCGCGTTGATGCCCAGGCCCTGGTACCAGATGGTGTCCTCGGTGCACTTGGGCAGATAGTGGCGGTTGCCGCTCTCGTCCACCTCGTAGGTCAGGCCTTCCATGCCCCAGACGTACAGGTCCTGGGCCTCCTCGGACATGGCGTAGTCCAGGAACTTGACGGCCAGTTCGATGTTCTTGGCCTTGGCGTTGACGCCGAACACGGAGCTGACGGGGTTGCGGCCCACGTAGAAGCCCGCGTGCTCGCCGGACAGCGGCGCGGCGCCGGCGATGATGCCCACGGTGCCGTCGTAGTTCGGATACTGGGCGCTGTACAGGGTGCTCATCTGCCAGGAGTAGTCGTAGGTCGCGCCGGTCTGGTCGTTGGCGCAGCGGGCGGTGATCTGGTCGCGGTTCAGGGAGGTGAACTCGGTCTCCAGCAGGCCCTCCTCATACAGGCCGTGCAGGAAGGTCAGGTAGGCCTTGTAGGCTTCCTTCTCGTAGGCGGCGTAGTGCACCACGCCCTCGTCGTCGGCGTAGAAGCCGGACACCAGGTCCAGGCCGAAGGCCGGGCCGAACATGTAGGGCAGGAAGGCGCTCATGACGGACATGGGCACTTCGTCGGCCTCGCCGTTGCCGTTCATGTCGGCGTCCTTGATGGCGCGCAGGTAGGCCACGAAGTCATCCAGCGTGGTGGGCGCTTCCAGGCCCAGCTTCTCCAGCCAGGGCATGTTCAACATCATCACGGGCTGGTAGTTGTTGGTGACCACGGTCTGGGGCACATAGTAGATGTGGCCGTCCACGGCGGTCAGCATGGCCTTGATGTTCGGGTTCTTCTCCAGGAAGGCCACGTAGTTGGGCATGAGGTCAAAGTGCGTGTCCAGGGGCTCCAGCATGCCGGAGGACAGGTAGTCCATGTTCAGGTCCAGATCGGGCATCTGCAGGATGTCCGGCAGGTCCTGGCCGGCGGCCAGCATGGGGCTGACGGAGTCGGAGTACACGGTGGGATCGATCAGGTTCCAGTCGATGGTGACGCCCGCGCGGCTGGCGATCTCGTTCAGCAGGGTCGCGTCGGACAGGTCGACGGTGGAATACCAGGAGTTCATGGCCAGTATGCTCACGCTGGCGCCCTCCTCGGTGGTGAGGGGCAGCTCGGCAAGGTTCAGGCTCTCGGCGAAGCCGACAGCGCACAGGGCCAGCATCAGCGCCAGCGCCAGGGACAGAACACGGGTGATCTTCTTCATGACGGTATCTCCTTTCATATTTGTGAACGCTTTCGCGTTACAACCACGGGATCAGCCCTTCACCGCGCCCAGCATCGTGCCCGCGATCAGGTATTTCTGCACGAAGGGGGTGATGGTGAAGATCGGGATGGCGGCCAGCACGATGCACACGTAGCGGATCTTCAGCGTGTTCTGGGCCGCCGCGGCCGCGCCGGTGGTGCCCGCCTGCTGGAGTATCTCGCTGGAGGACAGTATCAGCACGCGGCGCAGGAACATCTGCAGCGGCTGCAGGGCCGCGTCGCCCAGGTACAGCATGGCGTTGAAGAAATCGTTATAGCGGGCCACCGCGTAGTACAGCGTCAGCACCGCCAGCGTGGGCTTGATCAGCGGCACGGCGATGTGCAGCATCATGTAAAAGTCGGAGGCGCCGTCCAGCGAGGCGTTTTCAAACAGGTCGCTGGGCACGCGGGACATGGCGCTGCGGCAGATCATCATGTTGTAGGTGCTGACCAGCACCGGCAGTATCATCGCGAAGCGGCTGTTGTACAGGCCCAGGCCGGTGACCACCATGTAGGTGGGGATCAGGCCGCCGGAGAAGTACATCGTGAACACCACGAAGAAGTTCAGCGGGCGGCGCAGGAAGAAGTGCTTCTTCGACAGCGGGTACGCGCCCAGGCAGGTGAAGATCACGTTGGCGATGGTGCCGAACACGGTGTAGATGAAGGTATTGCCGTAGCTGGTCCACAGCTGCCTGTACTTGGTCACCATGCCGAAGGCGTCCAGCGAAAAGCCCTTGGGCAGCAGCAGCACGTCGCCCCGGGCCACCGCCGCGCCGTCGGAGATGGACACCGACACCACGTACAGGAACGGATACAGCGTGATGATCACGGCAAACAGCACCAGTGCCCAGATGATGATGTCCAGCACCTTGTCTCCCGCGCTCTCGGTGCGGAAGGAATCGGGCTTGGCGCCCTGCGCGGCTTTCAGCATCATACAATCATCCCCCTCACGTCATTGCGAACCGCGCTCACCACAGCGAGGAGCCGGTCATCCGGCGGGACAGCCAGTTGGAAGCCACCACGAACACGAAGCCCACCGCGGAATAGAACAGGCCGACGGCCGAGGCGTAGCCGTAGCTGTGATTCTCGATGCCCTGGCGATAGACGTAGGTGGAGATGACGTCGCCGGTCTCGTACACCGCGGGCGAATACATCAGGTAGACCTTCTCGAAGCCCACGTTCAGCAAATTGCCCAGCGTCATGATGAGCAGCAGTATGATCGTCTCGGAGATCATCGGCAGCACCAGATGGATGATCTTCTGCCAGCGGGACGCGCCGTCCACGTTCATGGCCTCGTACAGCTCCGGGTCGATGCCCATGATGGCCGCCACGAATATGATGGAGTTGAAGCCGAAGGTCTGCCAGGAGCCGGAGATCACGTACAGCCGCCGGAACCAGTGGGGGTCGGACATGAAGTTCACGGCCTTGCCGCCCATGCGCACGATCATCTGGTTGATGATGCCCGAGGACGGCGACAGGAAGTTGGTCATCATGCCCACCACCACCACGGTGGAAATGAAGTAGGGCAAATAGGTGATCACCTGGGCCACCTTGCCGAACCGCCTGGCGCGCAGCTGGGTGATGGCGATGGCGAATATGATCGGGATCGGGAAGCCGAAGATCAGCGAGTAGAACGACAGCAGGAAGGTGTTTCGGATCAGCCGCCAGGCGAACACCGAGCTGAAGAACTGCTTGAACCACTGCAGCCCGACCCACTTGCTTGTGAACAGCCCTGCAAAGCCGCTGCCCATCTTGAAGTCCTCAAAGCCCATCACGATGCCCACCATCGGCAGATAGCAGAACACCAGGTAGTAGATGAGCACGGGCAGGAACATCAAAAGCAGCCGCCAGTCCCGCACGAACTTCTTGCGCAGCGGATGGCGGGCCATGTAAACGACCGTCGAGCCCGCTTCATATGCACGCCTCTTCAAGCCCTCGCCCTCCCTCGTGAACCTCGGGCGCCATTCGCGCCATTTTCGTTATTCTTCACAGCCTTTCGGGCCGTCCTTGTGTCATATCGCTGATAAAATAATAAAATAAAAGCGCCCGCCGGGCAAGCATCAATAATTTCCACGGCATTTTTTGATGCTTCCCGGCGGGAAAACGCGATATTGCAGGGGTTTTGACTACTTCCTGAAATCGCTGGGGTTCATGTTCATCACGGTCTTGAAGTTGCGGCGGAAGGTCAGCAGGTTCACAAAGCCGCAGCGCCCGGCGATCTCCTCCAGGGACAGGTCGGTCTGCTCCAGCAGCCGGGCCGCCTCGTGGATCTGGCAGTCCCGCACGTATTGCAGGTAGGTCTTGCCGAAGGCGGCCTTGCACACGCTGCCCACCAGCTTCCCGGACACGCCGAAGTGATCGGCCACCCCGGCCAGGGACAGGTCGGGGTTCATCAGGTTCGCGTTGATGTAGTCGCAGATCTCCTGCTCCAGCGCCGCGGGGTTCCCCTCGCCCATGACCTCGCTCTGGCAGGTGCGCATCGCCTCGGCCAGCAGGCCACGGTAGTAGTCGAATATCTCCTCGATGGTCGCCGGCTGGGGGGCGCGCTCCACGCGCACATGGGTGGTGCTCTGCTCGCTGACGTCCCGCAGCGCGCCGCTGATGGCGCTGTGCAGCTCGTCCACCAGCTGGCGGGTCGCCTCCGGCGTCAGCGCCGCCCGGTGGAAGTTGGCCTCCCACAGCCCGTCCATGAAGGCGTTCAGGTCCTCCAGGCTGCCCTCCCGCAGGCCCGCGGTGATGCGCCGCTGGGCGTCCCGGGGAAATTCATAGTCCCTGCGGGCGGCCTCGCCGTCCCTGTCCTCGAAGTACACGCTGCCGCGGCCGCCGGTGAGCATCATGCCCAGCGCGCGCTCCGCCTCGTCGCAGGCGTCCCGCAGGTGCTCCAGCTCCGTTCGCGGGGCGCTCACGCCGATGGTGACGGCGATTTCCGGGTCGTCCAGCGCCTCCTCGACGCGCCTGAGCATGCCATAGAACACATTTTCAATGTCCGCGGCGTCGTCGCTGTTCACCACCACCACCAGCGTTGAAAGGTCCCGGGGAATGCAGGCCACGGCCCGCTCCTCGTCCCCGAAGGTCTGACAGGCGTGGGCCGCCAGCGCCCGGGCGTCCAGCCTGCGCTGCTCCGAGGCCGCCCTGGGGCCCAGGACCGCCAGGTTCACGATGCCCACGGCGAAGAAGCTCCGGCGCAGCTCCCAGAACTGCTCCTCCCGCAGCACCTCCAGCTGGGCCTGGCGCACGCTGCCGTTGAGCAGCTGGTGCAGCGCCCCCTGGCTGGCGTAGGGGGAAATGGTGATCATGCGCTCGCGATAGCCGTTGCGCTCGCCGATCAGATCGGCGATGCCCTTGAGGATGTCGCCCATCTCGTCATTGCCGCCGGGCTCCCGCTCCACCATCCGCGAAAGCTCGCCGATGGGCCGGTAGCGGCTGCGCGTGTAGCGATAGGCGATGAATATGAACGCCGCGCCCAGCAGCGCCATGCCCAGCACCGGCGTCAGCGCCGCCATCCTGAAGGGGACCTTCAGCGCGTCGGGCGACAGCTGCAGCCGGTACCGTATGCCGCCGCCCACCAGGCTTGCGATCTCAAAGATTTCCCCCGGGCCCTCCAGGCTCCCGTAGGCATCCAGCACCTCGGAATACCGGGACAGCTCGGCCCCGCTGAAGCTCTGGCGGGCGTCCTCCAATATCTCATCAAGCGCGGACAGGTCGATCAGCACCAGCGACACGCCCTTGGCCGAGCCGCCCACCCGCCCGCTGTAGGCGTCGGCATAGATCAGAAAGCGCTTGTTCAGCGTGATATTGGTCTCCCCCCGCAGGGCCAGCAGCCCGGCCGCGCTGGCCGCGCCGATCCACGGCGTCCTCTCCAGGCCCACGATGGCCGTGTTCAGCGATATGACCGTGCCCGGCGCGTACAGTCGGCTGTCCCCATGAAAGCCCAGCAATATGGAGTAGACGTCCAGTCTGCCCGAGTTGCCCTTGATGCGCTTGAGCTCGGAGATGGCGCGGTACAGCTGCATCGAATCGACGGTACCGTTTTCGATGTAGGCCTTCTGGTACAGCTCCCGCACGCTCTCGGAGCTGTTCATGGCGTTGCACAGGGCCTGGGCCGTCAGCAGGTGCCGATCCAGCCGGGTGCACAGGGCGTTGGCCCGCTGCCAGCAGGTCTCCCGGGCCATCTCCCGATAGTTGGAGCGATAGGAGTACAGGTACCAGCCGCAAAAGCCCGCCACAAACAGGGCGATGATCAGCACATAGGGCAGAAACAGCCGCCTGAACACGCTGCTCTTGAGATAGCCTCCGCCGCCTCGCATCGTCAATCCTCCCATTGCAACACACCTGTGGAATCGCGGTCGGCTTCAAGCGCCTTCGTCCCAGCCGCCGCGCTCCGCCGTCCCCTCCCATTATACTACCTCCTTCCCCCGCGGGCAACACTTTTTGGCGCAGGGTCCCATTTCCCGAGCCCGCAGCGCCCGTTTCCGCCCGCCGCCTGACCGTTCAGCGTTTTTTTACATTCTGGGGCTTGACAAATCGCCGCCTTGGATGTATTATAATTAAGCGCTTTGCGAGAGCGAAGCCAAGGTCCCTTAGCTCAGCTGGATAGAGCGTCTGGCTACGGACCAGAAGGTCAGGGGTTCGAATCCCTTAGGGTCCGCCAAAAATCCCGTTGCCCCCTTCATGGGGGCGGCGGGATTTTTCTGCGTGCCCGCGGGGATGATCGGGCCCCTTTCGCGAGCCCGCGAGCGAAGGGGGGCGGCCGAAGGCGCGGCGGCAGCATGCCGACGCTATCCCTTAGGGTCCGCCAAAGCGAAAATCCTGTCGACGAATGTCGGCAGGGTTTTCGCTTTGTATTCTTCATTCTTCAGTTTTCAGTTTTAAGTATTCATTGGTACCCGACAGGATTTTCTAAATGAATACTGAAAACTGAAGACTGAAAAATGAAAAATGTATAGATGCCTTGTTCCACGATGTGCCTCAATTCCAATTGACAAACATCAGAATCTGTGGCATAGTATCAGCGGATGTGCATACGCCTTCTGACCACAGCGGTCACGACGCCCATTGAGGATACGCAACCAGAAACACGGAGTAACAAACCATGAGAATCCTCTATTTCGATATATGCGCCATTCCCCTGTTTCTGATGATACTGTCCGTCTGCTATACCCGAAAGATGACGGAGGGAACGGCAAATCGGTTGTTCATATCGCTTGTTTTCTTATCATTGGTCAGCACCCTGGCGGATCTGGGCATGGAGATTCCCGATAACATGGCGCCGCTGTCGGAAACGGGCCGCGTTCTGTGCTGCGTGTCAACCTATGCCTATCTGCTCCTGCGCAACGCGACCAACGCGATACTGCTCCTGTTCCTCCTGGCGCTCACGCGGACGACGTTCCTGATTCGAAGGGCCTGGGCCAAGCTTCTCTTCTGTTTGCCGTATCTGGTGATCGTCATCCTGCTGGCGCAGAATCCCTTTACCCACAACGCTTTCACGATCACGGCGCAGGTGGGCTATTCCCGCGGCCCGTTGATGATGGCGTTCTACGGGATCGCCCTGCTCTATGGCATCGTCGGCTTTGTCTACTGCATCTATTGCCGCCGCTATCTCCCGGCGAACAAATGGGCGGCGCTGCTCGGCACCTATCTGTTGGTCCACATCGCGGTTCTGATCCAGTTTTTCCATCCGGAGCTGTTGATGGAGATGTTCTTCACCGCTGCCGGGGAGATGATGATCATGCTTTCCGTCATGCGTCCAGAGGAGCGCATGGACAGCGAGGTCGGTATGCTCAGCTGGGCTTCCTATCAATCGGATCTTCGGAACATACTCCGTTCGGGCGAGCACGTACAGATCATCGTCATTCGGATATCGAACTGTCGGGAGATCCGAAACTACCTCGGCGATCATGAATACAACCTGTTCCTCTCGCAGATCGCCAGGGGGATCCGCGCGATCCGTTGGAAATACCAGCGCCGCATCGAGCTGTACCTCGAACGGCCCGGCACCGTCTACCTGATCGCGGATGAAAACGAGGCGGATACGCTGAACGTCGGGGAGCGCCTGCTTTCCGAGGCCGGCGACCCGATCCGGCGCTATACGGACATGGGCGTTCGCGTTGAACCGCAGGTATGCCTCATCCGCTGCCCGGAGGATATACAGAACGCGGAGGACATCATCAGCCTTGGGCACACATTCCAAAAGCTGAATGGCCGCAACCGGGCCGTCTGTCGCGCCGACGAGATCGTCCGGTCTCAGACCTTTGCCATTGAGGCGCACATCGAGGAGATCCTCGACCGGGCCATCCGGGACAGGCGCGTCGAGATGTATTACCAGCCGATCTACGACGTCCGCGCCCACCGCTTCCATTCCGCGGAGGCTCTGGCCCGCATCATTGATCCGGAGTACGGTTTCATCTCCCCTTCCGTCTTCATCCCCGCGGCGGAGGCGCTGGGATACATCATCGCCATCGGCGACGCGGTGCTGGATCAGGTGTTCCGCTTCATATCGGAGCATGACCTGAACGCCCTCGGCCTGGGCTGCATCGAGATCAACCTCTCCGTTGCCCAGTGCATGGAGCGGGGCCTGCCGGACAAGATACGCGCTCTGCAGCAAAAGTACGGCGTCGAAGCGTCTCAGGTCAATTTTGAAATCACGGAGACCACCTTCGCGACCATCAGCGAAGTCGTGCTGGAAAACGTCAATGAGCTGCTTGGCATGGGCTACAGCTTCGCGCTGGACGATTATGGCATCGGCTATTCCAGCATCCAGCGCGTCAATCACCTGCCGCTCAAGCTCATCAAGATCGATAAGAGCATGCTGGACGAGGTATCTACCGATAACGGAAGGAAGATACTCGAGCATACCGTGCGCATGATGCAGAGCATCGGCAAGCAGCTCGTCACCGAGGGCGCGGAGACCCATGACCAGGTCAGAATCCTTGAAGAAATGGGCAGCGAGTATATCCAGGGGTTCTATTTCTCCCGGCCTCTGCCGGCGGATGATTTCCTCCGATTCATAAGGGAGCGCAACGGCTGCAGATAGAAATCCGGTCCTCCACGGCGCCCTCACGCGGCCTTCACCGTCAGATTCTTCAGCCAGCGCTCCTTCTTCAGCCAGAAGTGGAACACCACCAGCTTCACCGCGTCGATCAGTTTCACGCCGCAGTACATCACCACCGGGCCCACATCGGTGTACAGCGCCAGCAGGAACACCATCGGCAGCATCACGAACAGCGTGAGCCCCGCGTCGGTGTACGCGCCCATCTTCGCGTCGCCGCCGGCCCGGGCCACGGCCTGCTGGGTGTTCATGTACACCCAGACCGGCATCAGCACCGCCATCATGGCCACCATGCTGCGGCAGATCTGTATGGCGCTTTCGCTGAGCCGCCCGAACACGACGGGCACGATCAGCGTGGTGGCAAAGCCGAACAGCGCCATCAGTACGCCGAACACGGCCGAGCCGGACAGCAGCCAGGTCTTCTCCCGGCGGGCCCGCGCCAGGTCGCCCTCGCCCAGCGTCTTGCCCAGTATCACGCCGGTGGCGGAATAGACGCCGCCGAACGCCACGAAGTACAGGTTCGCGATGGCGAAGCTGGAGGCCATGCCGGACACGACGTCCGCGCCGCCCCGGCCGTTGTAGAGGGCCGTGGTGACCGTCTCGGAGAGCACCCACACCATCTCGCAGAACAGCACCAGCGCGCTCTTCTTCAATATCTCCCGGAACAGTCCGCCGTCGATCTTCATAAAGTCGGCCAGCCGCACCGCGAACCCGGGCTTTGTCCTCACGTACAGCGCGATGAACAGCATAAACTCCACCGTCCGCGCGATCACCGTGGCCAGCGCCGCGCCCCGCACGCCCAGCCGCGGGAAGCCCAGGTTGCCGTAGATCAGCAGCCAGTTGAACAGCGTGTTGGTCAGCGTGGCGGCCACCGTGACCGCCAGCGGCGCCTTCACCTTGCCCAGGTCCCGCAGCGAGCTGGCGATGCACATGGACACCGTCATCGGTATGCCCATGAAGAACATGATGCGTATGTACTGCACGGCCTCGTCCAGGATCAGGTCGGCCTGGGTGTTGCCGATCAGCATCAGCGACAGCACCTGCCTGGGGAACACCAGGCAGACCAGCAGATACGGCACGAAGGCCGCCAGCCCCGCCACCAGCTTGAAGCGAAACGCCTGGCCCATGCCCCGCGCATCCCCCGCGCCGAAGTACTGGGTCATGAATATGCCGCCGGACATGCAGATGGCGTTGATGAACACCATGAACACAAACAGCACCTGCCCGGCCACGTTCACGCCCGACATGCACACGTCGCCCAGCCCCGACACCATGAAGTTGTCGATCAGCGACACCAGGCTCTGGATCAGCTGCTGCAGCATGATCGGCACCGCGATGGCCAGCGCGCCCTTGTAAAACTGTCCCGGCCCGAACAGGCCCTTCCTCTCGATGGTCATTGTCCAAATCCTCACATGGCTGTTTTGTCCCGTAAAGCGAACGATCGGTCACATTGCATTATAGCGAACGATCGGTCACTTGTCAAGTGTTTTATTGTTATGTCGCGCGTACAGCGGCCTTTGCGGCCCATATCGACAAGTTTTTTTTGAATAACCGCCGTCTTTGGGTTGCCCCACGGAAACTCTTGTGATATAATTAAAGAAAATGTCCAAGAAAGGAGGGTCCCTATGTCCGACAGACCGCTCATCCTTTGCATCGACGATGAACAGAACATACTCGACCTTCTCTCCTTCAACCTCGAAGCCGCCGGATACAGCGTGATCACCGCCGCCACCGCCGCGGAGGGCATCATCGCGGCCAACCAGTCCCCCGCCATCATCCTCCTCGACCTGATGCTCCCCGACATGGAGGGCACCGAGGTGTGCCGCAGGCTGAAGAACAACTCCCTGACCGCCGGCATACCGATCATCATGCTGACGGCCAAGGACAGCGAGGTGGACAAGATCCTCGGCCTCGAGCTCGGCGCGGACGACTACATCACCAAGCCCTTCTCCGTGCGGGAGCTGGTGGCGCGCGTCAAGGCGCTGTTGAGAAGGTGCAGGCCCGACGATTCCGCCTCCGGCATGATCCGGGTCGGCCCGCTCTCCATCGATTCGGAGAACTACGAAGCCTTCCGCAACGGTGAAAAGCTGCAGCTGACGCTGAAGGAGTTCGAGCTGCTTCGCCTGCTCGCCTCCTCCGCCGGCAAGGTCCTCACCCGCGACTTCCTGCTGGATCGCATCTGGGGCTATGAGTTCTACGGCGAAACCCGCACCGTGGACGTGCACATCCGGCACCTGCGGCAGAAGCTGCAGGACGACGCCAGCCTGATCGAGACCGTCCGCGGCGTCGGCTACAAAATGATACAGCCGTCGCTGTGACGCGCGGCATTGACAGACAAAACCCTCCTTAGGCCTGCGCCTTCGGGGGGTTTTGTTTGCGCCGCTCTGCGCGTCGAACGCTCAGCCCGTCAGGCGCTGTATTCCTCGTAATCTGGGATCCGGCTCTCAAACAGCACGGTGTCCCCCGCATCGGCGATCTCGCCGAGGATCTCGGAGGCGTCGTCCATGTCGTCGGCGGTGTGCAGGTTCGAGCGGGAGAAGCCGGACTGCATCATGCCGCGGATGATGCTGCGGGTGAAGGCGCGCCGACCCACCAGGATCACCGCGTCGGCGCTGTCGGCCATCACGGTGCCCAGCGCGTAGTTGACGTCGGCCTCCTTGCCACCCTGCTCGCCCAGGCCCGGGGTCACCACGATGCGGCGGCCCGGCATCTGCGCGATCACGCGCATGGCCTCGAAGGCGCTGTCCGCGTCCTCGTTCAGCGTGTCGTCGATCATCGTGAATTCGCCGGGGGTCAGCTGCAGCCGGTGCTCGATGGGCGTCAGCTCCCGCACCTTCGCGGCGATCTCCTCCATCGAGAGGCCCAGCTTCCGCGCCAGCGCGGCGGCCAGCAGTATGTTCTTCACATTGTACGTGCCCAGCAGCCGCGTGCGGCAGCGCACGCTCTCGCCGTCGGCGCAGGCCATGTTGAAGGTGGTGCCCCTGTCGCTGAAGGCGATGCCCTCGGCGCGCATGAAGGCCCCGTCGTCGCCCTCCAGGCCCACGCGGCACTTCTCGTGGCGGCACAGCGCGTACAGCCGCCGGATGTAGTCGTCGCCGGAGCCGAACACCGCAAAGCCCTCCTTTGGCAGGCCCTGGATCAGCTCGAACTTGGTGCTGGCGATGTTCTCCATCGAGCCGAAGGTGTCCATGTGCCGGGGCCCGATGCTGGTGAGTATGCCGTACTTCGGGCGCACCAGGTCCACCAGCTCCTTGATGTCGCCCACGTGGGTGGCGCCCATCTCCGCGATGAACACCTGGTGCTCCCGCTTCAGCTGATCGTTGATGACCCGGGACACGCCCATGGCCGTGTTGAAGCTGGCCGGCGTGGCCAGCACGTTGTATTTGGCGGACAGCATGTCCCGCAGTATGAACTTGACGTTGGTCTTGCCGTAGCTGCCGGTGATGCCGATGGTGATCAGGTCCTTGCGCTCGCGAATCTTCCGGCGGGCGCTCTTGAAGAAGCTGGCGTTGAGCCGCGTCTCATAGGGGTTGATGATGGTGGCCGCCAGCAGCACCAAGAGCGGCATCAGCGCGAACAGGAAGTACACGGGGATGGCCATCGGCTTCATCACCGCGAACAGCGCCGAGAGCACCAGGCACAGCGCCAGCAGCACGCTCAGCAGCCTTCTGACGCGCTTGGTGGCCACGAAGGGGCGCTTGCTGGGGCGGCTGTAGTCCCGCCAGGCCACCCAGCCCGTCAGCGCCACGAACAGCGTGAGCACCAGGGCGTTCGCGATGGCGCGGCGCGTCTGCTCGACGGAGATGAACATGGACATCAGCACCGGCAGGTAGGCCTTCAGCGCCGCGGCGACAAAGGCCCAGAGCACGTTCTCCTTCAGTATGCGGTCCCGGCTGCGCGTCAGCCACTGGCGATAGGCCGGCAGCTGATAGCGGCCCGCCTGCAGCGCGTGGACGTAGTCCACCGACGCCGCGCAGCACGCGATCGCCACGATGATCGATTCCAGAATCGTAAACAGCATAGTCTCTATTCCGTATTGCGTCCTTCGGTTATTCCCGAACCAGCATCGGGTCGTTCTCCGGGTTGCCCTCCGGCAGGTGCTCCAGGGCCATGATCAGCGCGTCCTCGCTGTTCTCATAGTAGCGCTTGCGAAAGCCCACGTCGATGAAGCCCAGCTTGTGATACAGGTTCTGCGCCGCCACGTTGGAGCGGCGCACCTCCAGCGTCATCCAGTTCATGCCGCTGTCCGCGGCCAGCTGGATCATCGCCCGGGTCACCTTCTCGCCGTAGCCCAGGCCGCGCCGGTCCGGCCGCACGGCGATGTTGGTGATGTGGCCCTCGTCCAGCACGAACCAGACCCCGGCGTAGGCCACGGCCACGCCGTCCTCCCGGAGCACCACGTACCGGGCGCAGGCGTTGTCGGTGACCTCCCTGTAGAACGACTCCTTGGACCAGGGCGTCCTGAAGCAGGCCGTCTCGATGGCGTGGACCGCCTCGATGTCGCCCAGGTTCATCAGCCCCATTGTAATTTCACTCATTGGTTCAGCTTCCGTTCCCTTTCCCGTACCGCCTGGGGCGCGCGCAGATAGATGGGCCGCAGCTGCTGCGCCGGCACCCACGTCTCGGGCCGGGCCGCCGCCAGCAGGCACGCCGCGTCGGGGCGCAGGTCGCGCAGGTTCTCCGGCGCGATCAGCGCGCGCTGGCCCAGCGCCCGGCGGACGGCCTCGCCGTGCGCCTTCACGCCGTCGCCGACGAACGCCAGCCGCCGGCCCTCCGGCAGCCGCGCCAGGAATGTCTCCAGCGGCTGGGCCGCGTCCTCCAGCGCCCGTTCGGGCATGCCCCCGGCCATGTCGAACGCCGCGCAGTACACCTGGCCGCGCCGGGCGTCCAGTATCGGGCAGCACAGCCCGTCGAACCCGTAGAAGTTCATGGCCAGCGCCTCCAGCGCGTGCACGGCGGCGCAGGGCTTGCCCGCCGCGTGGGCCAGGCCCTTGGCCGCGCAGACGCCGATGCGCACGCCGGTGAACGAGCCCGGGCCCGCCACCGCGGCAAACACGTCCACGTCCCGGCAGCCAAGGCCCGCCGCGCTGAGGGCGGCGTCCACCGCGGGCATGATCGTCTCGGAGTGGGTCAGCCCGTGGTTCATCACCGTCAGGTGGGCGATCCTGCCCTCCGTCAGCAGCGCGCAGCCCGCCACAGGGCCGGAGGTGTCTATCGCCAGCACCGTGATTTGCGCGTCATTCGCCATCGTCCACACTCCATTCCGCCAGCTGCCGGGCGTCAAAGCCGGCGACGCCGTCGTTCTCAATGCGCACGCGGCGCGCCTGGTCATCCCCGCCCCGCTCCAGGTACACCCTGAGCGCGGGCCTTGGCGCAAGCTCGGCCATGCCGGGCCACTCGATCACCGCCACGCCGTCGCCGCCCACGAACTCGTCCAGCCCGGCGGCGTAGTATTCGTCCGGGTCGCTGAGGCGGTACAGGTCGAAGTGGTACAGCTTTCTGCCGGCGGCCTCATAGGGAATCATCAGCGTGAAGGTCGGGCTGGGCATGGGGCCCTCGACGCCCATGCCCCGGGCAATGCCCCGCGCGAACACCGACTTCCCCGCGCCCAGATCGCCCTCCAGCAGCACCGCGTCCCCCGCCGCCAGCATCGGCGCGACGCGCGCCGCCAGCGCCGTCGTATCCGCTTCGGAATTGGTCAGAAAGGTCATATGATCGCTCACTTCAGACTCACGACGCCCTCGGGCCGTATGGCCAGCACCGTGGTGGCGCCTTCGCCGAACACGCCGTCCATCGTGGAGCGGTAGGTCTCCAGCAGGTCGAAGGGCACGAAGGCCAGTATCGTCCCCGCGAACCCGCCGCCGTGGTTGCGCCACGCGCCGCGGCCGGCCAGCATCCTTCGGCTCATCTCCAGCGCCAGCGGGATCTCCTGGTTGTCGCTGGCGGCCACGTGCAGGTTCTGCAGCAGCTCCCAGCTGCTGTCGCCGGCGCGGATCACCGTGTCAAAGAAGGCGTTCAGGTCGTCCCGCTTCAGGGCCTCGGCGGCCTGAGCGGCGCGCCGGGTGTCGTCCACGAAGTGGAACGCGCGCAGTATCGCGCGGTCGCTGACCTTGTTCTTCAACCTCGGAAGCGCCTCGAACAGCCGCTCCGGCGTCACGTTTTGAAGCAGCTTCTCGCCCAGCGCCGCGGCCACCTGCTTCATCTCGGCGGGGATCGCCGCGTACTCCGAGGTCAGGTTGCCGTGCTCACCGCCGGCGCTGACCACGCACACCGCGCAGCCCTTCGCCCCGAAGTCATAGGCGATGGCCTCCACGCCGGTGGGATCGGTGCCGAAGTCCTGCAGCGACAGCCCGCCCACGGCGCTGGCCATCTGGTCCATCAGTCCGCTGGGCTTGCCGAAGTAAACGTTCTCGGCGTACTGGGAGATGCGCGCGTTCTCCTGCGCCTGCACCACGCCGCCGTTGTACAGCGCGTCGAACACGCCCACCAGCATGACCTCGAAGGCCGCCGACGAGGACAGGCCGCTGCCCTTGAACACCGTGCTGGTCACGCTGGCGTCGAAGCCGCCCACCTTGTAGTTCAGCTGCTTCATCCGCGCCGCGATGCCGCGGATCAGCGACAGCGTGGTCTCCCTCTCCGCCTCGCGGGGGCTGTCGTCGCTGACGTCCACGTCGAAGGCCGTCGGGAAGCCCTCGGAGTACAGCACCACGCGGCTGTCCGTCCGCGGCGCCACCGCCGCGACGGTATCCAGGTTCACGGCGGCGGCCAGCACCATGCCGTTCTGGTGGTCGGTGTGGTTGCCTACCACCTCGGTGCGGCCCGGCGCGGAGACGAACAGTTCCGGCTCGCGGCCAAACTGCGCCCGGAAGGTCTCCGCCAGGCGGTTGTAGCGGTCGTACTGGTCCACCCCGCCGTACAGCCGGTTCAGCCTCTCCCGATTCTGATCAAACAATGCTCTGACATCCATAGCTCTGCCCTCCTGTGCCCCGCGCCGGTTCTCGTGCAGCGCGCATGGCATAATCTTCTACAATATATTGTAAACCATCCGCCCTGTTTCTGCAAGTAAAAAATCGACCCGAATCGCGTCGGGTCGATCATGACGGCGCTCAGCCGCTTCAGGTCTCGGTGGAAATCGGTACGGCGCTGGTGGGCGGATTGCAGTAGGGGCACGCCTTGTAGTCCCAATCCAGCGCGTACTGCAGCGACACCTTTTCGCCGCCGGAGAAATCGGCCTTGCCGCACTTCGCGGACTTGTGGTAGTAGCTGTTGGCGCTGGCCAGGTCGACGTACACGCCGGTGTCCGCCGGCGCGGCGTACAGCTCGATGGAGACCGGGGCATTCTCGGCGCCGCCGTTGTCAAAGCTGGTCGCGCCCTCCGACAGCGTGGTGCACACCGGGCAGGCGGTGAGGCCGACGGCCCGGGCCGCCGCCAGCGAGCCCGCCGTGGCGCCGGAGCCCGCGTGGGCCTTGCTGTAGTGATAGTGGGAATCGCCCGGCGCCGCGTAGACCTTCTGGTTTGCGGCGGACAGGCAGACCGGGCAGGCCTTCTTGCCGTAGTTCAGCGCCGTCTCCAGCGAGACCCGGCTCGCGCCGGTGAGGCCGGAGCAGGTGGCGTTGGCGTGGTAGTACTTGCTGCCGGTGGTGGCGTACACCTTGATGCCCGACGTGCCGGACTTGAAGGCCGTGGTGACCGGCTCCGCCTTGTCGGAGGACGCGCCCTGCACGCAGTTCGGGCACGGGTCAAAGCCGTAGGCCAGCGCCGACGCCAGCGTGCCCTCCTTCGCGCCGGAGCCGGCGTCGCTCTTGCTGTAGTGGTAGTATTTGCCGCCCTTGGTGGCGTACACCTTCCGCGTCGCGGACTCGGCGCACTTCGGGCATGGCTTCTTGCCGTAGTTCAGCGCCGTCTCCAGCGTCACGCGGTTGGGCGTGCCGGAGAGGTTCGGGCAGCTGCTGCGGGTGTGGTAGTACGTGCCGGACACCGAGGCGTACACCCGCACGCCGGACGTTCCGGACCTGTAGGTCGAGGTGCCCCGCTGGGACGCCAGGGCCACGGCCACCTTCTCCACGCTGCCGCTCTTGGCGGCGTCGGCCACGGCCACGGCCTCCGCGGCGGCCTGACGGCTGCCCAGGCAGTGCTGGCACGCGGTCTGGTTCATCAGCAGCGCCTCGGCCAGCGTGCGCTTGGTGCCGTTCTTCATGCCGGTCTCCACGCAGATGCTGGCCACGTGATAGTGCTTGCCGGTGGAGGTGGAGTACACGGTTTTATTGGCCGCGGAAGCGCAGATCGGGCAGGCTTTCTTGCCTGCCTTCGCTGCGGTCTTCAGGGATACGCGGCTGGCGTTGGTCATGCCGCCGCAGGTGCTGTTCAGGTGATAGTAGCGGCTGGTCCGCGTTGCGTACACGTAGGTGTTGCTGGCGGTGGCCTTCGACGGCGCCGCCTGGGCGCGGGTCGAGGACACGGTGGTCACGGCCGCCGCCTGCTGGGCCTTCTGGTTCGCGGCGGCCTTCGCCGTCTGGGTGTTGGCAGCCGCCGCCACGGTGGTGTCCGTCTTGGTGTTGGCGGCTGTGTTGCCCCAGCACTTCGGGCATCGCTTGAACCCCGCCGCCAGCGCCTCGGCCAGCGTGCCGGCATTGGCGTTAGTCATGCCCGAGCAGGTGGCGTAGGAGTGATAGTACTTGCCGCCCTTGGTGGCGTACACCTGGGTGGTGGCGCTCTTGGCGCACGTCGGGCAGGCCTTCTTGCCGGCCAGCAGCATGGA
>JAFYBB010000118.1 GCA_017540445.1 Clostridia bacterium
CCCAGCGCCACTTGCCGTCGGTCTTGGGATTTCGATACCGCTTCACGTTCAGCGTGTCGGTGTTGCCGGTGTACATCTCCACCGCCATGTACTCGATGTAGTTCTCGATGTCGATGGCGTTGTCCAGCACCTGATAGGCCTCGTCGGTGTTCATGTCGTGGCTCTTCACGTAATCCAGCAGCTGCGCCATGGTGTCGTTGCTGCCCTGCATCACGTTGGTGTTGGCCTTGACCAGGTCGATGTCGTCCTCGTCGCCCTCCCAGCCCTCGAACTGGCAGATGTTGGACTTGCAGATGCGCTCGCGCAGGTTGTAGTGGCCCCAGTACTGGCCGTCGATGTACAGCACGCCGAACTCCGTCTCCTGGTAGTCCACGCAGCCGCCCTCCGCCAGGCGCTGCAGCAGCGCGTCGCGGAAGCGGGTCTTGTCGCCGTCCTCGCTGGAGGAGCGCAGCAGGAAGGACTGGTACTCGGTATAGGGCCGGTGGGAGAAGATCGCCGCCTCGAAGCGGTTCGCGCCGTACTTGCTGCGGGCGATCACCTTGAAGGCCTTCTGGGCCTCGGCGCGGCTGAACTGGCCGTGCAGCTTGATGCCGCACTCCTGGGAGATCAGCGTGCTGCCGTCGGGGTTGAACACCTCCACGTGGGCCTCGCGCTCCCAGTCCATCCAGAAGTTCGCGCCGCTGTTCATGGAGCCGTAGGGGTACGAATCGGTGGCGTTGGGGCCCTTCACCATGATGCCGGCCTCGTCGCTGGTCAGGTTGTACGGGTCGCTGACCAGCGAGACCACGTAGACCGTGCCGCCGCCGTTGTTCACGTCGTACAGGTAGCTCTGGGTGTCCATGATGGACTCCAGATAGCCGTCGCCGTACACCCGCGTGCGCAGTATCGTGGTCCCGTTCACGGTGATCGGCCCGGTGTAGAGGGTGCTGGCCTCGGTAGGGTCGGTGTAGTCCAGCGTGTAGTAGACGCGGCAGCCCGAGGGCACCGACAGCGTGACCGTCAGCGTGTCGCCGGTGTGGTACATGCCGCCCAGCGCCGAGTACACGGGCCTGGGCGCGCGGCCGTAGTAGCTGGGGCCGCCGTTCGCCGCGCCGGGCGTGGCCGTGGTGAAGTAGCGCAGGCCCGACAGGTCCTCGGCCCGGCCGAAGGAGATGTCCTCGTACTGCATGGGCACAAACACCCGGTCCACGATGTCGCCGCCGGGCCGGGACAGCACCACGGAATAGCCGCCGTCGGCGGACAGGCAGTAGTTGGTCTGCAGGCGATTGTCGGTGGAGGTGTTCAGGCCGTTGGCGAACACGCCCAGGTAGGCCCCGGGCCCGATCGTCGTGCCCGCGGGGAACTGCCACTTGCGGGGACGGCCCGCGTTGTCGGACAGGCCCCAGCCGGACAGATCCAGCGCCTGTGAGGTGCCGTTGTACAGCTCGATCCAGTCGTTGGAGCGGGAGGAGGAGGCCAGCACCTCGGTGATGCGCACGCCCGCGTCGTTGCGCTCCAGTATGTCCCGGGCCGCGGCGTCCGCGCCCGCGGGGGTGTTGGGCGCATTCGGCGACGGCGAGAACTGCCTGCTCCAGCCGGTCTCCAGCAGGCTGTAGCACTGGTCCGGCTCCATGGCCGGGGTCTTCACATAGCTGGTGACCACGCCGGAGGGGCTGGTCAGGTACACGCAGTCGCCCTTGTTGGACAGCCTGAAGCTGGCGTGCAGGTGGGCGGCGTCCGCGCGCCGGTCCTCGCCGGAGCAGTGCACCGCCAGGTAGCCGTCCGCCGGCAGCGTGACGTCGGGGAAGCGCCAGCGGGTCAGCTTGTCGGACTTGTCCGACAGCGCCCAGCCCGCCAGGTTCACCGGCGCGCCGGAGCGGTTGTGGATCTCTACATAGTCGGGATAGGCCCCGGTCTCGTCCGGGAAGAAGGTGCAGTTGTCGGCCATGGCCTCGGTGATCTCCAGGTCGCCGGGCTGCACCGCGAAGGGCCGCGCGCTCTCGTCGGAGCCGTCCCAGCGGGCGGCGCGGTTCGGCCCGCCCGGCGTGGGATAGTCGCTGACCTGCCACGCGCCCGAGGCGTCCCGGCAGTAGACCTGGTCCCGGTCCAGCGACGGCAGAGACACCTGGTCCACGCCGCGGCCCCGCTTGTCCAGCAGCGCCAGCGCCTCGCCGGAGGCGGGCAGCCGGTAGGGCGCGTGGTAGCCGTCGGCCTGCTGGGCCTGGCCGCTGCCGTCGGCGTACACCAGCACGTAGGCCCCGGGCTGCAGCACGCCGCCCGGGAACGCGAAGGCCTTGGCCGGGCGGGTCTCGCGCATCAGCGCGTAGCCCGTCAGGTCGATGGGCTGATCGGAGGTGTTCTGCAGCTCGATCCAGTCGGCGATGCCCAGCGCGTCCCCCACCTGGGTGGAGGCGTTGGCGGACATGACCTCGCTGATGCGAAGCCCCGTCTCGCCGGAAGCGCCGGCGGACCCGACCAGCAGCGGCACGCCCTGGGCCAGCCAGGTCACCGCCAGGGCCGCGACGCCGATCAGCGCGATGAGCCCCGGCAGCGCGCCCATCGGGCGCTTGCGCTGCCAGGCGCTGTGCTTGCTCTTCTTCTTATGTGTTGCGTTCATTGCCCATTTCCCATCTCGTCAGCAGTCGTCTCGTCTACCGCCTTCTGTGCCTGTGCCTGCGGCGCCGACGGCCCCCCAGCGTGCGCCAGGCGTACCAGCCGCCCGCGCCCAGGCCCGCGACGCCCAGAGCGATGGCCGCCACCGCCAGCGCGCTGCCGCCGTCGCTCTCCCGGGCCTCGGCCCGCGGCGCGGCGGCCTCGGGGGGCTGCGCCGCCTCCGGGGCCGCCGTCGGCGCCAGGGTCGCTTCCCCGGCAGCCGCCTCCGCCGGCTCCGCTTCCACCTCCGCTGCCGGAGCCTCTGCCGGCGTTGCCTCGGGCGGTACTTCCGTGGGCTCGGGCTCCGGGTCGTCCGCCAGCGCCTCGTCGTCGTCCTCGGCGGTGCCGTCGGCCACCGGCGTGTTGTCGGCCTCTTCCTCGGGCTCCGCCGGCTCGCCCCGGGCGATGCGCCGGCCCTTCTCCACCAGCTCGGCGGCCTCCGGGTGCTCGGCCAGGTAGTTGGCCGAGGCGTCCGGGTCGATATTCTCCAGGAAGTCGTTCTTCGCCACGTCCTCGCCCACGGTGGTCATGTACAGGCCGAACTTGGCGTTGTCGTACTTGCCGTGGCTCTTGACGGAGTAGTATTTCAGCTGGGAGGCCTGCTCCTTCATGCCGATCTGGGCCACCTTCAATGGCGAATAGCCCGCCAGGCTGTCCAGCTTGGTCTCCCAGTCCATCATGATCTGGTTCTTGTCGTACAGGTGGAGGTACAGCTTCTTCACCTGCCACGCGCCGTAGATCTCAAAGGACTCCGGAAAGCGGGTCGGGTCCGCCGCGGCCTCGATGGCGTAGCTCATGGCCCGGGCGGTGACCTTGTGCTGGTTGTGGCCGTACTCGCCGTTCAGGTCGTGGGTGACGATGACCTCCGGCTTGAAGCGGCGGATGCGCTCCACCAGCACCGACAGCACCGCCTCCTTGCCGCCCCACAGGGCCACGGCCTTCTTCAGCGAATCCACCCGGGAGTCCTGCAAATTGATGAACTCCGGGTAGTCCCGCACGCCCATCTTCCACAGCGAATTCAGCGCCTCCATGCGGCGGTAGCGGGTGCAGTTGGCCATGTACACCACCACGGTGGGCTTCTTCAGCGCCGTGGCGTAGTAGGGGATCGTGCCGCCCATGAAGATCAGCTCGTCGTCCTGGTGGGTGGACACCAGCATCACGTCCGCCTTCAGCACCGGCGGGTTCCAGGCCTGCACGCTCCTGGGCAGCTCGCCCTTGGAGTAGACCTTCACGGTGCAGACCTTCTGGTTCTTCGCGGTCATCTTCAGCTGGATGTAGCGCGTCTCGGGCAGCAGGTCGAACAGCGTGTAGATGTTCGGGAAGGTGTCGTCCTGGTTGCGCTGGCGCAGCGCGTTCAGCCCGGCGTCGTACTCGATAAGGTCGAAGCCGGTGGGGTCGAACAGCCACTCGATGCGCACCCAGCCGGCCTGAGCGCCCTCCGGCAGCTTCACGGCCACGTAGGCCCCGGTCTTCTTGTACTCCCAGTAGGTGCGCACGTCGTCGTCCGTCATCCTGCCGCGGTAGCCCTCGGTCACCTTGAACTGGCACTTCTTCGTGATGTCCTGCGCCGTCGCCGCCGCCTGCTCCGCCCCCGCGGGGATCGCCCCGAGAATGAGGCACAGGCACAGGCACAGCGCCGCCGCCAGCCGCCTGATCGGTCCCTTACTGCCCGTCATGCTTTCGTATCCTCCAACAGCTCCAATACCACGGCGTTGTGCAGCTCCATCCCCCGGGGAGTCAGCCGCAGAAAGCCGCCGTCCGTCTCGATCAACCCGCCGCGCGCAAGCCGCGCCAGCGCCGCCTCCCGGCCCCGCCGAAAGGGCGCGCCGAAGTCCCGCTCCCACCGGGCCATATCCAGCCCGCGAACCGTGCGGGTGGCGAGCATCACCGTCTCCTCCGCGGCGTCCGCGGCGGTGAGGCGCTGCGCCTCCTCCTCCCGGCCCCCGGCCAGGTAGCCGTCCAGCGACTCGGGGTTGTGAAAGCGCCGTCCGTCCAGCAGCGAATGGGCCGCGCATCCCACCCCCAGGTAATCGCCCCGGTTCCAGTAGACCAGGTTGTGCCGGCATTCAAAGCCCCGGCGGGCGAAGTTCGATATCTCATACCGGCCGTAGCCGGCCCGGGCCAGCGCGTTGACGGCATACCGCTGCATGGCGTTGACGTCGTCGTCCTCCGGCAGCGCCGCGGCCCCCGAGGCCACCCGCGCCGCCATCGGCGTGCCCGGCTCCACGATCAGGCTGTAGGCGGAGATGTGCTCCACGCCCAGCGATACGGCCGCGTCCAGCGTGTCCCGCCACTGTTCCATGTGCTGCCCCGGCAGCGCGTACATCAGGTCCAGGCTGACGTTTCCGAACCCGGCGTCCCGGGCCATGCGCACCGCCTCGCCGGTCTGCGCCGCCGTGTGGATGCGCCCCAGCGCGGTAAGCAGAGCGTCGTCAAAGCTCTGGGCCCCGAGCGACAGCCGGTTCACACCGGCCTTGCGCAGCCGCGCCAGCTTTTCAGGCGTCAGCGTGCCGGGGTTGCCCTCGCAGGTGATCTCGGCGTCCGGCTCGAAGGGCACGGCCCGCCGCAGCCGCTTGAGCGTTTCTGTGATGTATGCCGCGTCCACCAGCGTGGGCGTGCCCCCGCCGAAGAACG
>JAFYBB010000007.1 GCA_017540445.1 Clostridia bacterium
GAGGTGAATCTGCACAAGATCATCGTCATCGCGCTGGGCGTGGTGATCAACTACCTGAGCGTGGCCTATCTGAAGCGGAACCGCGACCGGGCGGGGAACCAGCTGAAGGAGACGAACGAAAAGTTAGAGCAGACCAACAAGGAGCTGAAGAAGGTCAACGACCTGCTGAAGACCATCGCGTCCAACGACTCGCTGACCAATCTGCGCAATCGCTACTCGCTCCGGCAGGACTTTGAGATGTACGTGGGCATGCCGCTGCACATCGTATTCATCGACCTGGACAACTTCAAGGAGATGAACGACAAGAACGGCCACGTGTACGGCGACAAGGTGCTGGCGACCGTGGGAAAAGCGCTGTCCGACACTTTCCGCACGGCGAACTGCTATCGCTACGGCGGGGACGAATTTCTCGTCATCGCCGAAAAGGAGACGGAGAACAGCGTTACGGCCGCATATAAGAAGGTCCAGAAGCAGCTCGCCGCTTCGGACATCTCCCTGTCGGGCGGCTATGTCCATGGCGCGCCGGAGGACGCGTCTGAGCTGCGCAGCATGATCATGCAGGCGGATGAGATGCTGTACCGGGCAAAGGAAGAGGGAAAGAATCAGTTCAAGGGCTGCGCCTTCGACAGGGCCCACGTCCCCAGCGGCGAAGCGACGGAGCACTACAACCGCCATCATGCAGAAAAAACATGACAAAAAAGATGACAGCGAGTGACAGCGGGGACGGTTCTCATTGTCATCTTTTCGACAAAAAAGATGACAGCGAGAACCGTCCCCACTGTCATCTTCCTGTACCCTGTTCCCTCCCCGGCATCCCCTACTCCCTACTCCCTACTCCCTTCAAATCGTCGACACAGTGCAAATCGATATCGTACTCCCGTATGGCGCGGAGCATGTTCTCCGGGGGGGTGTGGTCGGTGACGATGCCGCGGATCTGGCGGAAGGGGCAGAAGCAGTAGGTGGCGTTGCGGCCGAACTTGCTGCTGTCGGCCAGCACGATCACGTTGTGGTTCTGGCTGACCAGCTCGGACTTCAGGTGGTATTCGGCGTAGGTGTTGTTGCTGGCGCCCCACTCCACCGACAGGGCGGTGGCGGCCATGAACAGCGTGTTGACGCGCACGCTGTGCAGCGCGGAGTTCACCTCGTCCACCAGCGAGTTGGTGGCGTGGTTCAGCAGGCCGCCCAGGGCCAGCACCCGCAGGCCGGGGTACTTGGCGGCCTCCACCAGCACGCTCAAGCTGTGGGTGACGATGCGCACGTTCTTGCGGGCCAGGTGCGGCACCATGTGGGGCACCGTGGAGCCGGAGTCCAGGAACACGACGCTGTCCTCCTCCACCAGCGACGCGGCCAGCTCGCCGATGGCCCGCTTGCCCTCGGCGTGCATCTCCGCGCGCTTGGCCAGCGGCACCAGCGTGGCGAAGGCCTGGCTCTCCAGCGCGTCGATGCTGGACACGCCGCCGTACACCTTGCGGATGTGGCCGCGCTCGATCAGGGCGGCCACGTCGCGGCGGACCGTGTTCAGCGATATGTCGAAGTGCTTCGCCAGGTCGTACAGCGTGACCGTGCCGTTGCTGAGGATCAGGGCCTCCATCTGGTTCAGTCGGTCTGAGCGCATGTAAAGTCCCTCCCGGGGCGGTTTTGACCCCATTATAGCATGTGATTTATGTTAAGACAAGACGTTAAACTTAAAAAAGGCACAAATTATTGTCAGGTCCGTATTGAATATTGAGCAAGTGTATGGTAGAATGTTATCAGATTGGGTGAGGCGTCACCCGCAATAAACGACATGAGGGAGGAAATCAGCATGGATTACGCAAAGGAATCCCTGAAGAAGCACCAGGAATGGAAGGGCAAGCTGGAGGTCATCGCCCGCGCGTCCGTCGCCACCAAGGAGGATCTGTCTCTGGCCTACACCCCCGGCGTGGCCCAGCCCTGCCTGGAGATCCAGAAGGACATCGACAAGAGCTATGAGCTGACCCGCCGCTGGAACCTGTGCGCGGTCATCACCGACGGCACCGCGGTGCTGGGCCTGGGCGACATCGGCCCCGAGGCCGGCATGCCCGTCATGGAGGGCAAGTGCGTGCTGTTCAAGTCCTTCGGCGACGTGGACGCCTTCCCGCTGTGCGTGAAGACCAAGGACGTGGACGAGTTCGTCAACGCCGTGGCGCTGATTTCCGGCTCCTTCGGCGGCATCAATCTGGAGGACATCTCCGCGCCCCGCTGCTTTGAGATCGAGCGCAAGCTGAAGGAGAAGACCGACATCCCGATCTTCCACGACGACCAGCACGGCACCGCCATCATCACGCTGGCCGGCCTGATGAACGCGCTGAAGGTGGTCGGCAAGAAGATGGACGAGGTCAGGATCGTCACCTCCGGCGCCGGCGCGGCGGCCATCGCCATCGTGAAGCTGCTGATGTCCGCGGGCGCGAAGCACGTGATCATGTGCGACCGCAAGGGCGCGATCTACGAGGGCCGCGACGGGCTGAACTGGATCAAGAAGGAAATGGCCCAGGTCACCAATCTGGAGAAGAAGGCCGGCAGCCTGGCCGACATGCTGGTGGGCGCCGACGTGTTCATCGGCGTTTCCGCCCCCGGCACCGTGACCACCGAGATGGTCAAGACCATGAACAAGGACGCCATCGTGTTCGCCTGCGCGAACCCGACGCCCGAGATCTTCCCCGACGAGGCGAAGGCCGGCGGCGCGGCGGTCATCTCCACCGGCCGCAGCGACTTCCCGAACCAGATCAACAACGTGCTGGCCTTCCCGGGCATCTTCCGCGGCACCTTCGACGTGCGGGCCAGCGACATCAACGAGGAGATGAAGATGGCCGCCTCCAGGGCGCTGGCCGGACTGGTCTCCGACGAGGAGCTGAACCCCGAGTACATCATCCCCGCGCCGTTCGACCCCAGGGTGAAGGACGCCGTGGCCAAGGCCGTGGCCCAGGCCGCCAGGGATTCGGGCGTTGCCAGGATCTGATGATTCGGATATGACGGGCGGATGAGCTGTTCCGCCTGAACCACTGGGATGAGGCCACTTTCCGCCGCCGACAGGGCGGGGGAGAGTGGCCTCGTCGTCTGTTTGCAGGGGAAAAAGTGGAATAAGGAACCGTCCCCTATTCCGTTTTTTGGAATAGGGGACGGTTCCTTATTCCACTTTTGAAGCCGTAAAGGACCGCTTATGCGTCAGCCCTTGTTCAATTCCTCCACCAGCTGCCGCGGCTTGGCGGTCATCTCCACCCAGGCGGGGACGAAGCCGCTGCGCAGGGCGTTGCGCACCGAGCGGAGGTTCGACCAGGCGGCGCAGTAAAACGGCACCCGGCCCCGGCGCAGTATCTCCTTCGCCAACGCACAGGTCAGCGCCGAGGCCACGCCGCGCCGCCGGTAGCCGGGCAGCACGTCCACGCCGATCTGCCACATGGCGTCACAGTCGGCGGAGCAGGCCGCCAGGCCGATCAGCGTACCGCCGTCGTAGGCGCCCACGCCCAGCACGTCCAGCGCCTTTCGGCCATCGCACAGGGCGTTGCTCCATTCGGGCCGGTAGAGGCCGTCGAAGTCCGGCGGGGTGAGGACCCGCGTCTCATAGGCGCAGGGCAGGTCGCCCAGGCGTTCGACGTCGGGCAGGAAGTACTCGGCCATGAAGCAGATCCGCGCGTCCGTGTCCCGCAGTCGGTCGTCCAAAAAGTGCATGTTCGGCGTCTCGAAGCAGTGGTAGAACGGGTATTTGCCGATGTATTCCGCCACCAGGGCCGAGACCTCGTCCGTCACCGCGGCCACCACGTTGTTGCCGTAGGAGATCAGGTTGCAGACGATGGGCAGCCGAAGGTATTTCCGCGCGTGCGCGCCCAGGCGCAGCGGCGCGATCACGTTCTCGTCCTTCAGAAAGTCTTCGGCGGCGCAGCCCATGTCCTCGGCGGACTGGCGCATGGCCACGGACAGCAGCTGATGATTCGTCATAGGCATCGCCTTTCTACAGCCTGTACTGCATGAAGTTCCCGTTCTTCACAAACCCGAAATCCGTGTACAGCAGCACGCCCATGTCCGACGCCGTGATCTGCACCGCGCCGCAGCCGTAGGCGCGCGCCGCGTCCACCACCTTTTCAAGCAGCGCGCGGGCGATGCCCCGGCGGCGGTAGGCCGGGTCGGTGTACATGCTGGAGAGCAGGCCGATCCGGCCGGTCGGGCAGCCGAAATACGGCGGCTTCTCCACAAACGACATGCCGCTGGTGCCGACGATCTTCCCGCCGTCCGTCGCCAGCCAGGAGGCGAAGGTGCCGTCCGCCATGTGGCGGGTGTAGTAGTCCATGAGGGCCGGGGCGAGGTCGATTTCCTCCGTCGCGCCCTCCTCGCGCAGCTGGCGGATGCGCAGCGCGATGAAGGCGTCCAGGTCCGCCGGGGTCAGCCTGCGATAGGTGATGGGCATGGTGAGTCCCTCCTTCTGTGATGTGATGCGGGGATGATGCCGCGTCCGGCCGGGCCGGGCGACGGGGAAAAGTGGAATGAGGAACCGTCCCCTATTCCATTTCAGGCGGTGGAGATCTTGTCCAGGTCGACGAAGAGGTCCTTGAAGTCCTCGTCGCGGTACTCGCGCTGGGCGTAGTCCAGGGCGGGGTTGGCCGGGGCGGAGGGCTTCGGGGCGGCGCGGTCGCGGGCGTCCCACTCCCGCAGCTTGGCGCGCCAGTCGGCGATGGGCCGGTCACCGGCCTTCCAGCCGATGGACTGGTAGTAGTGGAAGAAGTGCTCCGGGTCGGGGGACAGGTGGTTTTGGGCGCAGAAGTCGCGCACGGCCTCCAGCGTCGGGGGCTCGGGCGCCGCTTGGCGCTTCGGCGCGGGCGGCGGCGTTTCCCGGCGGGGACGGCCCCCCAGCGCGCCGTTGCGGCGGTTGACCTCGCACTGCCGGTCGTAGGCGTCGGCGTCCCGGTCGATCTGGATGCGCCAGCGGGGGAACAGGAACCGCTCGTTGCCCGTCAGATACGCCTCCGGCAGCACGTCGCCCCGGGCGTGGCTCAGCATCGCCCGCACCAGCCGCCCCACCTCCGCGTCGGTCAGCGGCTGCGCCTCGTCCAGAAAGTCGTGATACAGTTTTATGTAGGTCAACGCCATGTCGACGGTACCTCCCGCGCTTGATACCCCTATTATAGCACAAAATCTTCGTCATTTTCGTCAAATTTGCGGGGGCGAAAAAACCCGCCGTCTTCGCCCTCGTCTTCGTCTTTGTCTTTGTCTTCGTCTTTGTCTTCGTCTTTGTCTTGGCTTTTTTCGGTTTCCGAAAAAACCGAGCGGTTTTTTTGGAGGAGAGTGGAGTGTGGAGAGTGGAGTGTGGAGTTCTGGTTGAAATCCTTCGGATTTCTGATTGACAGATGACAGTAGGGACGGTTCTCGTTGTCACCTTTCCAACAAAAAAGATGACAGTGAGAACCGTCCCCGCTGTCATCTTTTTCTGCCCTACACTCCTCATTTGAGTCAGCGGGGATAGGTTCCTCTTTGTCACCGGGACGGTCCTGTTGACAACTTTTTCTTTGTCACCGGGACGGTCCTGTTGACAACTTTTTCTGTCAGCAGGACCGTCCCGGTGACAAAGTCAGACCGCCCCCGCCATTATTCGATTGCGCACAACTGAATGAGTCAACAGGAACCTGTCCCCGAGTGACTCATTCCTGTACCCTGTTCACTCTTCCCATGTCAACAGATGACAGTGGGGACGGTTCTCGCTGTCATCTTTTTCTGCTCCATACGCCTTGTTTAAGTCACCGGGGACAGGTACCTCTGACTCATTCCGAGCACTGGATGACAGTGGGATTTGCGTGGAAACAAATGATTTCATATACCTGTGCTTCCCCATCCGAAGATGGGGAAGTACCCGCGCAGCGGGGGATAGGGCACTTCAAAAGTTGCCACCGTCCCGGTGATAAAGTCAGACCACCCCCACCATCATCCAATTGTGCACAACTGAATGAGTCAACAGGAACCTGTCCCCGAGTGACTCATTCCTGTACCCTGTTCCCTGTTCCCTCCCGAGCCGGCCGCCAGCATCCCCTATTGCCTATTGCCTAGTCCCTATTGCCTAGTCCCTATTGCCTCTCCCCCCCCGTTAACAAAATTTACCCAGAAAGTGGTGAAAAGCGCGTTAAAAGTACCAATCACTTGCCAAAAACTCAAATAATATTGTATAAAGTATTGACAAGGTTGTGGGCATGTGTTATTATC
>JAFYBB010000119.1 GCA_017540445.1 Clostridia bacterium
CTGCGCGGCTCAACGCATTTGCGGCGGGTGTTCCAGCTGGTGGACATACGCCACGCGCCCACGGAGGACGACCAGCTGATGGTGGAATACCTGCGGCACTACCAGATCCCGTTCACCGTGGTGGCCACCAAGGCGGACAAGCTGTCCAGGGCGCAGCGGGGCAGGAGCATACCGGTCATCTGCCGCACGCTGGGCGTGCAGCCCTGGGAGGTCCTGACGCACTCGTCGAAGGACGGCACGGGCCGGGAGCGGCTGCTGGAGCTGATCGAGGGCGAACTGAACGAGGATACCGAACCGGCGGAACCGGATGGGGGAGCGCCGGAGCAAAACGACCTATAACACAGGCACGCCGTTTATCGGCCGAAGGGAGAAATGAACTTGGGAATCAAAGTGGCGAAGTTTGGCGGCTCGTCTCTGTGCGACGCGGAACACTTCAGAAAGGTGAAGGCGATCATCGAATCCGACCCGGATTACCGCTATGTGGTGCCCAGCGCGCCGGGCAAGCGCTTTGACGGCGACGAGAAGATCACCGACCTGCTGTACCAGTGCCACCGCCAGGTGGAGAGCAATCGCAGCCATGAGGAGATCTTCAAGAAGATCGCGGACCGCTACATGGGCATCGCCCGCGAGCTGGGCCTGGATTTTGACGTGGAGGGCCTGCTGATCGAGACCAGCAACGCCATCCGCCAGTACAAGAACCCCGACTTCGCGGCCAGCCGCGGCGAATACCTGAACGGCATGCTGCTGTCCAAATACCTGGGCTGGGACTTCATCGACGCCCAGGACGTGGTGAAGTTCGACCGCCAGGGCAGCTTCGCCTCGGAGTGGACCAACGAGATCATGCGCGAGGCGCTGCAGAAGCACGGCCACGCGGTGATCCCGGGCTTCTACGGCTCCTATCCCAACGGGGACGTGCACACCTTCTCCCGGGGCGGCAGCGACATCTCCGGCGCGATCGTCGCCCGGGCGGCCCAGGCCGACGTGTACGTGAACTGGACCGACGTGTCCGGCTTCATGATGGCCGACCCCCGCATCGTCAAGAACCCCAAGTGCATCCGCGAGCTGTCCTACCGGGAGCTGCGGGAGCTTTCCTACATGGGCGCGACGGTGCTGCACGAGGACGCCATCTTCCCGGTGCACAAGGCGGGCATCCCCACAAACATCCGCAACACCAACGCCCCGGAGGACCCGGGCACGATGATCGTGGTGAACCCCTCCCCGGAGCACCGCCCCGGCGACCAGATCATCACCGGCATCGCCGGCCACAAGAACTTCACGCTGCTGAGCATCGAAAAGGCGATGATGAACTCGGAATACGGCTTCGGCCGCCGGGTGCTTCAGGCGCTGGAGGACTTCGGCGTGTCCTTTGAGCACCTGCCGACCGGCATCGACACGATGTCGGTGGTCGTGGCCGACAAGGAGCTGGTGACGCGCAAGGACCAGATCATACAGCGCATCCAGCAGACCTGCCAGCCGGATTCCATCGACATCAGCGCCGGCATCGCCCTGATCGCCACCGTGGGCCACGGCATGACCAGCGCCCCCGGCACCGCGGCGCGGCTGTTCACGGCGCTATACGAGGCCGGGGTCAACATCCGCATGATCGACCAGGGCTCCAGCGAGATGAACATCATCGTGGGCATCGACGTGAAGGACTTCGAGACGGCGATGAACGCGATCTACCGTGCGTTTGTGAAGGACTGACCTATCGACCGACACGAAAAACCCGGCTCTTCACGGAAACTTGTGGGATACGGACTCCTTCCGTCTCGGCTACGCCGAGCCACCTCCCTCTGAGAGGGAGGCTTTGGCCCGTTTCGCCGCTAAAAGGCTCCCTCTCAGAGGGAGCTGGCAGCCGCAGGCTGACTGAGGGAGTCCGTTGTCATCCCACAAGAAAACGTGAAGAACGAAAAACCCCGCCATCCGGCGGGGCTTTTCGTGTTGGTCGATATGAATTTACGCCTGTTCCTCGGGCGCGTCGCCGCCCTCAGGCAAGTCCAGCTTGACCTGCACGTCCCGGAACTGCGCCTGCAATTCCGAGATGGTCTTCTCGGTGGATTGGATCAGCCCGGCCTGGGCCTTTTCGGCGGCCAGCAGCTTATCGTCCGCGGCCTGGGCGGCGGCGATGTCATCCGTGGTGATGGTCATCAGATCGTCCTTCGTGACCTCCGGCAGCTGGGCCAGCCGGTTGGCCTGGGTCACCAGCACGCGCTCGAATATGTTGCGCACGCCGCGGGCGTTGCCGAAGCTCTCGGAGCTGGTGTTGGCGGCGATGATGTAATCCTTCACCGCGGCGCGGGCCTCGTCGGTCAGCCTGTACTGGCCCTTCTTCAACTGCAGGTCCAGTATCGCCAGCATCTCGTCGGCGGAGTAATCGTCGAAATGCAGGAAGCGGTTGAAGCGGGATTCCAGGCCGGGGTTGGAGTGGATGAACTGGTCCATCAGCCCGTCGTAGCCCGCCACGATGACCACCAGGTCCTCCCGGTGATCCTCCATGGCCTTCAGCAGCGTGTCGATGGCCTCCTGGCCGAAGTCGTTCTCGGACTTGCTGTTCAGCGCGTAGGCCTCGTCGATGAACAGCACGCCGCCCAGCGCCTTTTCGATGACCGCGCTGGTCTTCATGGCCGTCTGGCCCAC
>JAFYBB010000120.1 GCA_017540445.1 Clostridia bacterium
ATGACGACGAGGACGAAGACGGCGGCAGCGCCATGCCCGCCCGGAACACGGAGAGCTGGCTGCTGTTCACCTGCGTCTACGCGCTGGCGGTGATCGGCTTCGTCCGCAAGCGGGATCGTTCCGCCCTGGCCCCGGAGCCCGGGCGGCTGCGCCTCGCCCTGTGGCTGGGCCTGGCGGCGGCGTTCCTGCTGCGGCTCGTGCTGGCGGCCCGGGTGCGGGGCTACAACACCGACATCAACTGCTTTACCGGCTGGTCCGAGCGCATGTTCAGCATGGGCCCCGCCCGCTTCTACGACCCCCAATACTTCTGCGACTACCCGCCGGGCTATATGCTGATGCTGTGGCCGGTGGCCGCGCTGCGCCGGCTGCTGGGGCTGCAGACGAACAGCGGCGCGTACCTGATGCTGCTGAAGCTGATGCCGATACTGGCCGATGTGGGCGGCGCGGCGCTGGTGTGGCATGTCACCCGGCGCAGGCTGGGTGAGGCCGGCGCGGCGGCGCTGGCGCTGCTGACGGCCTTCAACCCCGCCGCGATGGCCAACAGCGCGGCCTGGGGCCAGATCGACGCGGTGCTGACGCTGGCCGTGGCGCTGTGCGCCCTCGAGGCCGCGGAGGGCCGGTCCCTGCGCGCGCTTTTGTGGTTCGGCGCGGCGATGCTGGTGAAGCCCCAGGCGCTGCTGTTCGCGCCGGTGGGCCTGACGGCCATCGTCTGCGGCATCGCAGACGTCGAGGGCGAAGACCGCCGCCGGGCGATCCGCCGGGTGCTGGCCGGCGTCGGCGCGTGCCTGGCGCTGCTGTACGCCGTGGCCTTCGTCTGCTGCCTGGGCCGCGCGGAGGGCGCCTTACAGGCGCTCACGCTGCCCTTCAAATGGCTGGCGGAGCTGTACTCCGGCACGGTGCAGGGCTACCAGTACGTGACCGTCAACACGCTGAACCTGTACTACCTGCTGGGTATGAACTGGGCCCGGGCCGACGCGCACACCTCCGTCACCGCCCTGGCGTGGGCGCTGTTTTGCCTGTCCTATGTGTTCTGCATCGCGCTGACCGTGCTGAGCCGCCGCCGTCCGCGCCGCCTGCTGCTCACCGGCGGGCTGCTGATCGTGCTGGTGTGCGTGTTCGGCCCGATGATCCACGAGCGCTACATCTATCCGGGGCTGCTGCTGTTGACGCTGGCCTACGCCGAGGACCGGGACCGGCGGCTTTTGATCGGGCTGACCGTGCTGACGGCCACGCTGTTCATGAACGAGGTGCTGGTGCTGCAGGGCGGCATGACCGAGGCCAACTACGGCCACCTGTACAGCGGCGAGCACTGGCTGAACTGCCTGCTCAGCGCCGTCAACGTGCTGAACGCGCTGTTTTTGAGCTGGACGGCCGTGGACATCTGCGCGCGGGAGCGCGTGTGGCCGTTGCGCAAGCCTAAGCGCGAGGGCGTGCCCGCCGGGGCGTACACGCTGGCCGAGGCCCCCGACTACCGCATGAACCTGAAGCGGGCGGATGCGCTCTTGATCGCCGCGGTCACGCTGCTGTACAGCCTGCTGGCCTTCACGAACCTGGGCGTCACCGACGCGCCCCAGACCGGCTGGACCTCCAGCCAATCCGGCGAAAGCGTGGTGTTCGACCTGGGCCTAACCCGGACCTGGCAGATGACCTACTACGGCGGCATCTGCAATTCCACGTTCACGGTGGAGCTCTCTGACGACGGCGAGACCTGGAACGCCCCGCGGCTGGCCCAGTACAACCAGGGCGAGATCTTCCGCTGGCTGTGGTTCTCCCCGCTGGACGAGAGCATGAACGTGATGTACAACGCCCCCGATGGCGAGGACGGCGACGGCGTGCCCTGGCACTACGCCGGCGGCTCGGGCAAGCCCATGCAGACCGCCCGCTACGCGCGCATCACCGCCCGTTCCGCGGGCCTGGTGCTGTACGAGGTGGGCTTCCTGGACGAAGCGGGCGCGCCGCTGCCCATCGCCGGGGTCATCCAGAGCGGCCAGGCCGACGGTTCCGAAGGCGACGCGGCACACCTGATCGACGAGCAGCAAACGGTGCCCCCCTACCCCAGCTACCTGAACAGCACCTACTTCGACGAGATCTACCACGCCCGCACCGCCTTCGAGCACCTGCACGCGATGAACACCTACGAGTGGACCCACCCCCCGCTGGGCAAGGTGCTGATGATGGTGGGCATACAGCTGTTCGGCATGACGCCCTTCGGCTGGCGCTTCATGGGGGCGCTGGTAGGCGTGTTGATGCTGCCGCTGATGTACCTGCTGGTCAGGCAGCTGACCAAGGACACCCGGCTGTCCTTCATCGCCATGTGCCTGATGGCGCTGGATTCGATGCACTTCACCCAGACCCGCATCGCCACCATCGACAGCTACGCGGTGTTCTGGATCATGCTGATGTATCTGTTCATGTTTCGCTACTGCCAGATGAGCTGGAACCGGGAGCCGCTGTGGCGGACGCTCGTGCCCCTCGGGCTGTGCGGCGTGACGATGGGCGTCGCCTGGGCCACCAAGTGGGTGGGCCTGTACGCCTCGGCGGGGCTGGCGGTGCTGTTCTTCTGGACGGTTTTCCGCAGGCTCCGGGAGCTGAAGCACCAGAGCGCGGAGGAGAAGGCCCGGTCCATCCGCAGCCTTGTGATCACGCTGCTGTTCTGCGTGGCGTTCTTCGTGATCATCCCGGTGCTGATCTACTACTTCAGCTACTACTGGTTCCTGAGGGCCGAGGGCGTGCAAAGCCTGGGCGACATGTTCTCCGGCGAGCGCGTGGACCGGGTGATCACGCTGCAAAAGAGCATATTCGACTACCACGCCGGGCTGGGCGGCGACACCCACTACTTCCGCTCGCCCTGGTACCAGTGGCCCGTCATCTGGTGGCCCATGTGGTACTACTCCGGCACGACCTACATGCCCGAGGGCATGATCTCCTCCATCAGCTGCATGGGCAACCCGGCGGTGTGGTGGTTCGGGCTGGCCGCGCTGCTGTTCGTGGTGGTGCGTCTGTGCTGGCAGCGGCGCGCCCACCGGCGCGACGTGATGACCGTGATCGGCTTCGCCTCGCAGTTTTTGCCCTGGGTGATCGTGCCGCGCTCCACGTTCATCTACCACTACTTCGCCAGCGTGCCGTTCATCATCATCGCCTCGGTGCTGCTGCTGGACGCCATCCGCCACAGGTCCGAGCGGGCCTTCACCGTCACCTCCGGCGCGCTGCTGGGGTCGGCGCTTTTGCTGTTCGCGGCGTTCTACCCGCTGGAGAGCGGCCTGCCCTGCGCCCGCGCCTACGCGAAGTATCTGCGCTGGTTCAAATGGTACAACTACTGACAAATCTCTGAGGAGGGATGTATTCCATGGCATTCAAACTGACCGTCATCGGCGCCGGAAGCCTGACCTTTGCGCGCACGCTGTTCACCGACATCATGACCGTGCCGGAACTGCGGGGCATCGAGGTGGCCTTCACCGACATCAACGCCGACAACCTGGAGAGGGTGACCCGGCTGTGCCAGCGGGACCTTATGGCCAACGGCATCGCCACGAAGATCCAGGCCACCACCGACCGCCGGGAGGCGCTGAAGGGCGCGCGCTACATCGTGAACTGCGTGCGCGTGGGCGGCCTCGAGGCCTTTGAATCGGACATCGACATCCCGCTGAAGTACGGTGTGGACCAGTGCGTGGGCGATACGCTGTGCATCGGCGGCATCATGTACGGCCAGCGGGGCATCGCCGCGGTGCTGGACTTCTGCCGCGACATCCGCGAGGTGGCCGAGCCCAACGCCCTGCTGCTGAACTACTCCAACCCGATGGCCATGCTGACCTGGGCCTGCATAAAGTACGGCGGCGTGCGCACGCTGGGCCTGTGCCACGGCGAGATCCACGGCGAGATGCAGATCGCCGAGGTGCTGGGCCTGAAGGACCGCAAGGAGCTGGACGTGATCTGCGCGGGGCTCAATCACCAGACCTGGTACCTGTCCGTCAAACACAACGGCCAGGAGATGACCGGCCGCCTGCTGGAGGCCTTCGAGAAGCACCCGGTCTACAGCCAGACCGAGAAGGTGCGCATCGACGTGCTGCGGCGCTTCGGCTGCTACTCCACCGAGTCCAACGGCCACCTGTCCGAGTACGTGGCCTGGTACCGCAAGCGCCCGGGCGAGATCGAGCGGTGGATCGACCTGTCCAGCTGGATCAACGGCGAGACCGGCGGCTATCTTCGGGAGACCCGGGAAAACCGCGACTGGTTCGAGACCGAGTTCCCGAAGCTGCTGCAGGAGCCGCCCAAGCGCTACGACGGCAGCGCGCGCAGCAGCGAGCACGGCAGCTACATCATCGAGGCGCTGGAGACGGGCCGGACCTATCGCGGCCACTTCAACGTGATGAACCATGGCGCTATATCGAACCTGCCGGACGACTGCGTGGTGGAGGTGCCCTGCTATGTGGACGGCAACGGCATCAGCGTCCCCCGCGTGGGCGAGCTGCCGATGGGCTGCGCCGCCGTGTGCAGCCAGTCCGCGTGGGTGCAGCGCCTGGCCGTGGAGGCCGCCGTCTCCGGAAACGCGGAGCTCCTCAAGCAGGCGGCGCTGATGGACCCGCTGACCGGCGCGGTGTGCAACCCGCCGGAGGTGTGGCAGATGGTGGACGAGATGCTGATCGCCCAGGAGAAGTGGCTGCCCCAGTACGGTGAGGCCATCGCCGCCGCGAAGGCGCGCTTCGCCAAGGGCGGCCTGATCCCCACCAACACGGGCTACCGGGGCGCGGTCCGCCAGCGGGTAAAGACCGCCGAGGAAGTCGCCGCCGAGCGCCGCGAGCGCGAGGAGCGGCACAAGAGGGAGTAAAAAAATACAGGAGGGCTTTGCCATGCTCGCGTCTGTTCCCAGCTGTGGCCTCGCCGGCATCGACGGCTTCGCCGTGGAGGTGGAGGTCAACCTGTCCAACGGCATGGTGGCGTTTGAGATCGTGGGGCTGCCGGACGCCGCGGTGAAGGAGTCCCGCGAGCGGGTGCGCACCGCGCTGAAAAACAGCGGCTTCTTTTTCCCCGGCCAGCGTCTGATCGTCAACCTGGCCCCCGCCGACCAGAAGAAGGAGGGGCCCGCCTTCGACCTGCCCATCGCGCTGGGCATACTGTGCTGCATGGGCAGCATCAGCCAGGCGGCGCTGCAGAGCATGTGCGTGTTCGGCGAGCTGTCGCTGAACGGCGCCGTGCGGCCCGTGCGCGGCGCGCTGCCGATGGTGATCTCCGCCATGGAGCGGGGCGTGCGGCGCTTCCTGATCCCCGCGGAAAACGCCGCGGAGGTCCGCTGCATCGAGGGCGCCGAGATCTACCCGGTGACCACGCTGATCCAGGCAGCGCGGCACCTGGCGTTCAAGATGCCGATCGAGCCCATGCAGCCGGTGGCCTACCGGACGCTGGTCAGCCACCGGAAGTTCTCCGAGGATTTCTGTCACGTGAAGGGCCAGAGCAAGGCCAAGCGGGCCCTGGAGATCGCCGCGGCGGGCGGCCACAACGTGTTGATGATCGGCCCGCCGGGCAGCGGCAAGACGCTGATGGCCCGGTGCCTGCCCACGATACTGCCGGACATGACCTTCGAGGAGGCGCTGGAGGCCACCCGCATCCACTCGGTGGCCGGCACCGTGCCGCCCTCGGGCCTGCTCACCGAGCGGCCCTTCCGCTCGCCCCACCACACCGCCAGCCACGCCAGCCTCGTGGGCGGCGGGCCGAACGCCATGCCCGGCGAGATCTCAAAGGCCCACAACGGCGTGCTGTTCCTGGACGAGCTGCCCGAGTATCACCGCGACGTGCTGGAGGCGCTCCGGCAGCCCATGGAGGACGGCTTTGTGACCGTCACCCGCGTGAACGCCACGAGCACCTATCCCAGCCGCTTCATGCTGGTGTGCAGCATGAACCCCTGTCCCTGCGGCAACCTGGGCAGCCGCACCAAGCCGTGCCGCTGCACAACCAACGAGATACGCCGCTACCTGAACCGCGTGTCCGGCCCGTTGCTGGACCGCATCGACATGCACATCGAGGTGGAGTCCATCCCCGCCGAGCGCCTGGCGGACGCGGAGCTGTCCGAGTCCAGCGATGCCATCCGCGCCCGCGTGGAGGCCGCCCGGGCGGTGCAGCGCCAGCGCTACGGCGACGCCGGCATCCGCTGCAACGCCGAGCTGAGCGCCCGCACGCTGCCGAAGTTCTGCGGGCTGACTCCCTCGGCCCGGGAGCTCCTGAACGCCTCCACCGAGCGGATGAAGCTGTCCAACCGCGCCTAC
>JAFYBB010000121.1 GCA_017540445.1 Clostridia bacterium
ATCAGATATTCGTGGTGGACAATGGGCGCATTGTCCAGCATGGCACACACGAGCAGTTGATCGCGAAGGGCGGCATTTACAGGACTTTCGTCGAAGGGCGGCAGGAAGCTGCATCCTGGAAGATCGCATAATGCGGATCATCAACAACCGACTGGCTGTCTATCAATGGTAAATAACGAACCACTGGCTGCGCCGGCGGTTCGTTATTCATGTGCTTTCCTTCTTATTTTACAGTCATACCGCCCTCGCAGGCAATGGATATCGCGCAGGCCGGGTCACCCACCACAGCGTCTACATGTTCCCCGCCGCCGCTGATCGTCCCGGACACGGCGCAATCGCTGATCGCAAACGAGGACATCACGTCGCTGCCCGCCATCATCTCCTTGCCCGCGCCTACCAGGCCGCCGACGGAATCCGTAGAATCAGAGACCTTAAGCGTCACGTTTTCCACCTTGCACCCGACGATCTGAGCGGGGTTCTCAGGGTCATAGGTGCCCGCAAATCCCAGCAGGCCGCCCACCAGACGATTGCCCTCGCCGGTTATGCGGATGACGGTGTCGCTGGCCGTGCAATCCCTGATCTGGGGAGCGCCCCACGGCGCGCCGCAGATCGCGCCGAAGCCCCACACAGCGTTGCCCTCGGCCGTAATGCTGCCGCCGATCGCCCGGCAGTTCTCAATGGAACTCATCGTCGTACCGCCCGCAATCACACCCGCGCAGGCGCCATCATCACCCATCGCCGTGATGTCCGCCGTAGCGGAGCAACCGGAGATCAGGTCGAAACCGGTGCCGACGATGCCTCCGATGCCCTGCATGCCGACCAGTTTGTTCTCGCCCACCAGAGCGATGTCGGATACCTTGCAGCCCATGAATTGCAGTCCTACCGCCCCGCCGACGAGATAGAAGCCGGATACATTCACATGCTCCAGCGTGAAGCTGCCGATATAGGCTTCGCCCTGCTCCGTACCGCTGGCGCAGCCAAACAGGCCCGCTCCCATCGGCGCGGCGCCTGCAACGGTCAGGTTGGAGATCGTGTGACCGCCGCCATCGAAGCTGCCCGTGAAGGCATAGTCGGGATGGGGCACCTCGGCGTCCTCCGGCGCGTCCGACAAGGACTGGAACGCGCCGATGGGTTCCCAGTTCTCATAATCGGAAAGGTCGATGTCGGCGGTAAGTATGTAATGGGCTGTCAGATCTTCGCGAACGCGGTTCAACTGTTCCGCCGTGGCGATCTGCCAGGGATCCTCCGCGGTGCCGCTGCCGCCCTCAAACGTCGTTTCCGCAGACGCTGACATCAGAAGCGCAAGGGCAAGCAACACGGCAAGGGCTATCAGGCTCCACTTTTTAAGCATATTCAAACCTCCTCTCAATGTGGGACAGCATTATTAGTTATCACTAACTATTGTAGGAGGGTACAATTGGATTGAAAAGCCCAAAACCTGCTTTGTTTTACCCAAAATCAGTAATCCTTCGGCAGTACGCCAAAGCGCCGTCGAAATGCTTCTGAGAACTGGCTGTGTTTGGCATAGCCTACCTGTTCCGCAACTGCACCGACGCTCATGTGTCCTGAGGACAGCAGGCGTGCGGCTTCGTCCAAACGCGCTTCAATGACGCATGCATGGATGGACATGCCATATGCCTGCTTGAAGTCCCGGCTCAGCTTGGAGGGACTCACGGCGTATTCCTTGGCGAGCGCAGCGATATCCGGCATAGAGGCAGCGTCAGCATCTATCCTTTTCCGAACGGCCCGCACGGCAGCCAGATCATCGGGATGCAGTCCGGCGTCTCCGGCAATGCCCAAGGCTTGCTCCATACAAAGCGCCAGCAGCTCGCGGGCATGACACTCCAGGCGCATCATTTCCAAGCCATTGTCGATGCTGCCAGCCCTGTCAAAGCCATTCAGCAGACGCCTCATATTTCCGGTGATGGCAAAGGCTCGCCCATTCAGTTCCTGGGGCAGTCTCTCGATAACAGACTCGGGAATGAAGGGTTTGAGTATTTGCTCTGCGCGCACACGTGTCATGCTTATCTGGCGAAAGGCATAGTCATGGTCGGATGCATAGCGCATGCTCTCCGTCGTTCCGTCACCAACGCACAGGCAGCCCTGCGATGCTTTGACGCATAAGGTATCGCCCTTCGCAGTTCGCCATTCGACCCCTTCTCCCAGGCAGAACAGCAGGCGCAACTCGTCTCCAACATCGCCTTTTACCGGCGTATCGCGATGATAGCGCATTTTCCATTCGGACAGACAGACCCCCTGAGGCGTACTGATCCGCGAGATGTGACCATTGCCTACATCCTTCGGGAGGCTTGCTTCAAGGCTGGTCGATAATTGCGTCCTGTGATACCACTCGGCCAATGAATTCTCCATTGTCTATCTCAACGCCAGCGCCATAATCCCGGACAGGATCGCGCTGAGGATTGCGAAGCCGACCGTTCCGACCAGCCATTTCCCGAGCTTGTCCTTCCGGTTGATGTAGGGCTTCAAGTCCTCTGTTCCCGGAATATCCCATGCCTTTGTGTGCCCGACCCAGTATTCGTCGATCAGCAGCCGGTCGATCAGATTCACGATGGAAAGGATCGCGAATATCTGCCAGAAGCCGGGCCAGAACCCCCTCGCGCCGTTCACGGCGTAAACGCATACAAGGACATAGATCAAATAGGCCGAGATGCCGAGAGTTTTGAAGAGCATCTGATTGTGCTTGATCTTTGCTTCCGTAATCAGCCCGTTCCGAACGCTCCTCTGCTGCACGTCCCTGTGATACAGGAAGACCATGTTCACAGCGCCGTCGCGAATGCCCGCGCCGCAGTAGAGCATCAGCAATCCTCCGAGAATCAGTCCCTCAATGATGATCTTCAGGATCATGTGTACACCTTCTTCCGTCCTCAGTCCCCTTTATTTTACGCAGCAGAAGATTCCCTCCGCTTTTACGGTATGCACCGAGGCTTGCGCATAGAGACCTTTCAGCCTCTTCACCAGGGAATCCTTCGTTTCAAAGGGCGGCGTGAAAAAGCCTTTCGGCACGTACATGTGTTTCACAAACCAGTCCGTCCGGGCAAATTCTCCCGCGATATAGAAGCATCCGCAGAAGATGCCGCCGCGCTTCAACACGCGACGGGTCTCCCGGTAGGCCGCTTCCTTGTCCGGGAAGGCGTGAAAACCGTTGAGGGAAAGCACGATGTCAAAACACCCGTCCTCAAAAGGCAGCGCGCCGACGTCGCCCTGCCGGAAGTTGACGTTCAATACGCCCATGATCCCGGCCCGCTTCTGCGCGTGCGCCATCATGTCCGGCGAGTAATCCAGGCAGGTGATATCGGCCTTCGGCAGGCTTTTGTACAGCGGCATGGTCAGCACGCCGGTCCCGACGGGGACCTCCAGCAGCGCACCCGTGAAACGCTCCGGGATCGGAGACAGCGCGTCGTTGATCCACTGCGCCGCCGATTGCCTGTCCAATCCCCAGATCAGGCTGTCCATCAGTTTTCCCAGCAGCGTGGATCGGGTGACGATGCCGTCGTACATGCTCCCCATCCCGCCGAGTTGTTTGTAGGATTTTTGAATATCCTCGTGTCTGTCGGTCATTGTGTGGTCACCTCTCATCCTCGCATGTATTCTTCCAGCAGCGCCGCGTATTCCCCGGGGCGCTCGTGGAGGAACTGGCAATGCCCCATATTCGCAAAGACCCTCTCCGTCATGTCGGGCAGAAGCCTTTTCAGCAGCGCCGCGCTCTTCTTTGGATACGGCTCCTCGGAGCCGCGCCAGAATTCCACGGCGGAAGTCGTGCGCTTCAGGCCTTCGGAGATGTGATACGCATAGATTTCCCGGCAGGCCTTCCGGCAGGTCGCATCCGAGATGTTCGGATAGAGCATCTCAATGACACTGCGGTTCCCCTTGCCCATCAGCCCGTCGATCACAAATCCCGGGATGTATTTGCCGTCGCGGATGCGTCCGACGCCCATCGGAAATATCAGGTTGTAGAAGCCGCGAAGCAGCCCCATGTCCACGCAGAAAGCGGCGTCGAGGAGGGTTCTGTCGACCGTGATCCTTCCCCGGCTCAGGATCGTCACCGCGACGGTACCGCCGAGAGACAGCCCCACCATGCCGCGAAGTCTCCCCTGATAATGCTCCGTCACAAAGGCTTCGATTTGTGTGCAAGTATCGTCCAGGCCGGGAAAGGGAGGGCTGCCGTCGTAATGGCCATCCAACTCGCACAGGACGATGCGCCAGCCCCTTTCGAGCAGGCGTCCGACCTCTCCGTAACAGCTCTCCGCGGTGGCCGCCAGTCCGTGTATGAACAGCAGCACCGGCTGGCTCGCTGAGCCCATCTCTATAGATCGCATCAGTCCGTCACCTCCGGCGCGCTCATCCAAGCAAGAGCCCTGTTCCGGCGACAATCAGTCCCGCGATCGGGCAGACCAGCAACGTCCATCCCAGCGCGTGCTCCGGGATCGCCAATTTGAGCAGCCATTGACGGCGCTCCCACGCCCTGCATTTTTCCGCACCCTTGATATAGGGCTTGGCCTTCGGCGGCAGCCAGCAGTCGAGGATCAGGAAGTCGCCGATGCTCACGATGGTCATCTCCGCATACCCCGTCCGGAAGAGCGTCCAGAAACCGGATACCCCGGCAAAGTGCGCGCTGATGCCCCAATAGACGAACAACAGAAGATACAGCGGATAGAGGATCAGCTTCATCTTCCGAACGTCCCTCTGATCCACGAACGGCGCGGCTGCCTCCCTGATCTCCTTCGGAAACATGGTGCTGTAGGCCTGCGGATACATGAGAAAGCCCACGCCCACCACCGCGTTGAACAGCAGCGCCATGGCGATGCCGTCCAGGATCGTTCTCGGCCAGTTCATAAAATCCCCTCCGTCTACTTTCGGGAACCCCCGCCGGGGAAATACACGATCGCCCGGTTCGGGCGGCTTCCCGCCTGCTTCCCGACGATGATATGGAAACCGTCCAGCGGTTCTTCCCTTCAATTTCCTCAAAACACAGCTTTGCAATACCTCACCAGCGTCACCAGCCAGCCGACCAGCGCCGCCGGGATCAGGGCAAAGATAATTCCCGGAAACAGCATGCCTTTCAGGTGAAACCACTTCTGGCGATACGCCTCGTCCATGTGCTCCGTGCCCTCCAGGCGGAACATCGGAAGATGGGCGAACAACACCCAGTCCAGGAAACAGGTATCGTACAGGCCGATCCACACCATCAGGCCGAAGGCCAGCAGGAACCCCTGCCGGAAGGTCTTTGCCCCGGCGATCAGCGCGCACGCAAACAGTATGCCTGTGAAGATCAGTACGCCCATGGACTTTGCCAGCACGACGTTCTTCGACTGATAGCTGACATCGACCCTTTCGTGGGTCTTGAAATATTCCTCCTGGATATCCGGCGGATAGTTATGGATGCACTCCGGGCGGTATATCCTGTCGCCGTGATAACAGACAAAGAGGATCGTCGTGAACAGGACTGCGAATACAAGCGTCTCAATCAAAATGACCCACCAAAGCATAATTTTTCTCCTTTCCGTTGTTTCGTCGGTCAGCGTCCCCTTTGTGCGGCCTTTTTCGCCTCAATGTGCAGGCCGCCCAACATCCACAGGTTCCCGACGCTGATCCAGCCGGTCGCCAGCGCATTGGTGATGCCATAGTCCCCGATGAGCCGCATCAGCAGCATCCAGATCAGTCCGAACAGCAGGGAAAACACCCAGCACCGGCGGGGCAGCGGCGTATGCCCGGCGGCAAACGCCCTGATCTGCACAATGGCCGTGAGGAAGAAGAAGGCGCTGAACAGGATGGTTGTGGGGATTAAAAACCCGCCGATCCAGCGCAGGGCTTCATCCGCGACGGTCGCGGGATCGTTGGCGTAGAAGCGCTTGACCAGATACACCGCCGCGCAGCAGGGCACGTGCACGCCGCAGCCTCCGAAGGCCAGGCAGCCGATGATCCCCGCGCGGTAAGCGTGGGCGTCTCTTTCGGAATACGGCTTGATCATCCGATAGATGGCAAACCAGCACAGGCACTCGACGGGGATGCCGATCAGACCGAGCAGCGCCGAGGCAAATATTCGAGCGTCCGATACGGACAGATAGCGTGTGAACATCGCCGGAAGCTCCGTGACGGATGGATCGGATACACCCCAGCCCAAGAGCATGTCTCCGACCAGCACCGCAAAAGCGGCGAAGATGCCGATTCTCAGAAGGTGTGCCACGCGCGGCCAGTCAACCGTCTGCTTCACGCCAATCCCTCCATTCGCTTCAATTCGCCCGACCGATCCATTCCTTTTAATAGAATCAGCCCGAGGATGAGTACGAGCGCGTGCCCGAACGATTCCGTCCCGTGATCCAGCTGGTTCAGCGGCCACGGGAGGAGCGCCAGCAGGTTCCCGACGATACCCGGCAGCACCATCGGGTTGCAGAGCGTGGCGAGGATTCTCGAGCCCGTGCTCTTCAGCGGGATGATCCTCTTCCACACCATCGCGATCATGACGACGGTCAGCAGCACGTCGCAGAGAAGGTAAGCGATGACCATCGGCGCGGCATTGGCATAGAACACCCGGTTGGCGATGTCCGCCGCCGCCTGCATATCCCCGTAGGTTTGCCAGGTGTACTTGAAGATCAGTGCGACCGTCATGAACATGGCGTGAACGTAGGCCCAGGCGACGGTCCCGGTCACATAGGCCACGCGGAACAGCCGTATCCATTTCAGATTCTTTGCCTCCCGAACGTGGCATTTCAGCAGGCCATACATCCGATGGAAACCCATGTAGTACATCAGCGTTCCGATAAACCCGCAGAGTATGCTGGCCACCATGCGCCAGGTACCCATCTCAAGATAGGCGACACGAACCATGAAGCCGATGCTTTCCGTCGTCTGCCCCTTGCCGGTGGCGGCGAACAGGAAGTCGCCGAGCACGTACAGCAGGCAGCCGATGATGCCGATACACAGCAGCCTTTTGGATTGTTCATAGATTTTCATGGTCTTCACACCTTTCATCCAATCAAAACCACCAACCCTGCCACAATGCTTGCGCCGACGATCCAAATCAGCGTGAGGATGCCGCGCTTTTTGAGCACCTGCGGCCACGTCTGCACGAACGGGATGTCCTCCGTCCCGGGGATGATCCAGAATGCGCTGTGTCCGACCCACAGCCGGTCTATCACGATGCCGTCGTACCAGTTCATGACCTCCAGAAACAGCAGCGCCTGTCTATACACGGGCCCGAACGTGCGGACGCCGTTCCACAGCCCGATGATGAGTACCAGCGCGGCCAGCATAACGATAAAGAAGGGAATCATGAACCGCACGCGCTTTCGGGCGACGGTCTCACGGTCTGTCAAGCCCAGTTCATAGACGCGCTCCTGCGCGGGCTTCGGATAGAAATACAACCCGTTCAGCGCATTGTTCCCCACCGCGATCTTCACCATCAGCGTATGATCGCGCTGACCCAGGCCTCGATGCTGTATCCGGTTTTGATATAGACGATCGCCGCAACGAGGGTCGCCAGCGATATGACCGCATCGTTGAGCGCATCCTTGCCCGAAGCGATGAGCGCCTGCGAATCCGCCCGTTTTCCCTGTTTTTCCGTATAGCGTCCGACAAAAATCTTGACCAGCACCGCGCCCGCCACCACGATCAGCGTCACCAGGGAATAGTCGTTCGGCTCCGGATGGATCAGCTTTTCAACGGAGTTCCGCATGGCGTCAAAGCCGGCGTAGAGTATGACGATGCTTTTCATAGCCTTCTTATCTACGCCTTCCTGATGCAGAAGTCGCACCGCTGGGCGCCCTTGCCGAGCGTGCCCGTCCGCTCAAAGGCGATGCCCGGCAGCCGCAACAGTTTCGCCAGCTTTATCGCGGTCTTGCCCGTCAGGGCGACGGCGGCGTCTTCGATGAAGCCGTAGGCCGTCTTCTGGCCAACGCGTTCCTTTGCCGTGAGGTAAATGGCCGCGGACGGGAAGATGCGCGCGTCCGTATGGGGGCGCAGCCCCTCGGGCAGGTCCGTGTACCGCGCCATGATTGACGCCAGCCGCTCCGTCGCCTGTTGCCAGAGCGCGTCCGCCTGCTCCTTCGGCAGATGCCTTTCGATTTCCGCGCGGATGACGGCCTTCCGCTTCATGATCTGCTCAGCCGTTTTCCTGTCAGCCATGTTTCCGCCTCCCATACTGTTCTCTGATTTTCTCCCAGTCCGGCATCTGCGCCTTGAGCATGCGCCAGTTCGGCATGGGGAATTCGGGCGTCCGGGCGATGATCGCCTCAAACGCTTTGTCCAGCATCTCCATCTCCTCATAGGCGTTTCGGCAATGCGCGCAGGCGATGAGGTCGCCCATCTGCGTCTTTGCCATCAGCCAGTAGATGAACTGCATCACTGCGCCGCGCAGGCCCGGCTCGTAGTAAGCGTCGTCGCCGCCCGGCAGTATGGGATTCCCCTGCGCGCGCAGCAGCCCGTAGGCCTCCTTGGTGGCCATGCGCATCCATTTGCGCTGCTTACCCGTGGACGAGCGCATATCGCCGCCGCAGGCGTAGGCCAGATAGCAGATGGGCAGCACCGCCGCCAGGTGGCAGATCAGATAGGCCTCCATGTCCGGCTGCCAGCGGAGCTTGTACTTCGTGCCGGCAAAGGCGTTCGCCAGCTTCAGGCGCATCGCCTCGCCCGGCAGGCTGTGCAGGCCCCCGATGTCCATCGCGCCCGCGCCGTAGACCAATACCTTCATGTCAATCCCCTTCAAACGTCCGCTCTATTGCTCTCTTCCTGTCATCGGGTTTCATATTGATCACTTCTTCTTTTTCAACGGCACCGTCCGCGCCTTCTGCTCGGTGTCATCGTCCTCGATATACCCGTCGTAGGGCGCCTCGGGGTCGGGCACGCGCTTTCTGAACAGCGAGCACAGCTTGTCCCGATGGGCAAACACGAAGTCCATATCGTCCGACCAGCCCGTGTGCCCGGTGATCACGGCGATGCGGCCCTTCCGCGAGCGCAGGTTCCTTTCCAGCTTTTCAAGATTTCTGACGGCCACCCTGTTGCTCTCCGCCAGCGTGCTGATGAAGCTGTAGCCGCCGTCCGCGCCGAACCAAATCGTATCTCCGGTGAACAGGTATTCGTCGTCAATGAGATAGACCATGTGGCCCCAGGTGTGCCCCGGCACCAGCAGGCATTCCACCTTGATGCCCCCGATGTGGAGGACCTGCCCGTCCCGCAGCGTCACGCGCCGGTTGTCGGTCTTGACCATCGGCAGCTTGTAGAGATGATAGATCACCCGCCGCCGCGCCTCGCCGGTCAGGTACCGGTTCTCGATCTCGCTCAGATACACCGTGGCGTCCTTGAACAGCAGGTCGCTGTCCGTCTCCAGCGCCCCCACATGGTCGGTGTCCTGGTGGGTGATCAGTATGTGCTTGATGGACGCCGGGTCGATGTCCAGCCAGCCCATCTTCTCCTTTAAGCGCGGGTAGTTGTAGCCCGCGTCGATCATGATCGTCACACCGTTCTTCGTGTAGAAGAATATGTTGGCGACCCACTCCCGCACGCAGGCGACGCGTTCGTCGATGCGCCCGGTGTTCAGGGGCTTGAAGATCTGCGTGCCCCGGAACAGCCGGCTCATGGATTTTCTCTGATCCTCGGTGTCTTTTCTGGACATGGTTATTCCGCCTCTCTTTCGCACTCCGCGTACATGATGGATATGCGCGCCGCCATCTGTCTGGAAAACGTCACGCGCCAGCCGTGGGCCTCCAGCCAGTTCAGGTATTCCTGCCCCGACCACTGATGCTCGAACCGGATCCCGGCGATTTTGAGAATCCCAGACCATACCCGGCTGATGAAGCCGCCCTTGTGCTCCACGAAGTTCGGCGCGATCAGCACGCCGCCGGGGCGCAGCACCCGGTCGATCTCCGAAAGCGCCTTCTCCGGCCCCGGCATCACGTGCAGCGCGTTGGCGATCAGCACGGCGTCGAAGGAATTGTCCGCGTAGGGCAGCGCCGTGGCGTCGGCGACCTCGAAGGTCAGGTTGGCCGGGCGCTCGCCCTTCATGGCCTCGCGGATCATGCCGTCGGAGTAGTCGGTGGCGACCATGCGCTTTGCCGCCGGGGCGACGTGCTTCGCCAGCAGGCCGGGGCCTGTGGCGATCTCCAAAACTTCTTTTCCCCGGATGACCTTCGGGATGCGCCCGTACATGAATTCGTAGATGTGTGCGTCCGCCCGCATGGCCTTTTCATAGATCGGCGCGTACAGGTCCCATATCTTCTTTTTCAAAGTCTCACCCCTGTTCCATGCACCGGTCGATCACATCCGGCACCGGCGGCCTCCATCGGTCGTCGTAGAGCCACACCCTGCGCTTCATGTCGAACCCCCGGATGTCCGGCTCGCGAAACCGTCTTAGTTGACGAAAGCTCTTTCGTTAGTTAGTGAAAACTATCTTAATTATATGCTTCTTTGGGAATATTTCAAGTCAATTTTGTGTGAAGCCAATGCCCTGCGTTTTCGCCATGAGCGCAACCGTTCGACAGGATAAAAAACTCCCCGGTTGAAGCATTTCCAACCGGGGATGCGCGTATCGTCTGACCTGTTCTGTGCTTCCTGTGCTACAGCGTTTCCTGGCGCTTCCGCCCCACGCCGGCGGGAAACTCGGAAACCGCATTGACCGCCCGGGCTTCCGCCTCGGATACGCCCGCACGGCTCCAGTCGATCTCCTTCTCCATCCAGGCGTAGTCGCAGATGCGGATGCTGACGAGCCGCCCGTCCTCCCCGCGCATGTAGGCCGCGATGCCGGACATGGCGATGCGTCCCAGTTCGTTTCGGCCCTGATCCGATAGGACGTGCACCCACTCGATCACGCCGGTCACGCCGTCGTCGATCAGCGTCTCGTAGCGCATGCCCACCTTCCGTGGGATATAGGAAGCCATGCCCGTGTATACTCTGCGCATGGCCTCCAGGCCCTTTTCCGGGGCCTTGCCGGTGTACAGCCCATAACCGCCGAACACGCAATCCGGGTGCATGCAGCGCAGTATGCGCTCCACGTCCACGCTCGGCATATGGTGAAGCGCTGTGTAGTATTCGCGCACGGCGCCGGTCATCAGCCCCGGGTCGCCCATCTCCAGGTGCGCCGGCGTGAACAGCGGCTTCCTGTAGGGCGTCAGCCCCGGCACAAAGCCGCTGTGGCAGTACAGCCGGACCTCCTCCAGCGTTCCCCGGCTGCCCAGATCCCCGACGACGAACATCGGCACCTGGTCGATCATGCCGTCCACCGAGAAGTTCAGAACGACCTCCGTCACCGATCGCCCGCCGCTTCGGGTCTGGAACATCGGCACCACCTCGAGGCCGTCCGCGTCGAACCGCTTGACAAAATCCTCCGCGAAGGACCATATCCGCGCCTTCCCCTCGAACCGGTCCCAGGGCGCGTCCACGACCGGCGGCGCGCCCGTGAACTGGCGCTTCTGCGGAAACAGCGCCGCCGCATCGTCGGGGCTGCCCTCGGCAATGCGCCGCATCAACGCAAGCTCCGGGGAATCCTGAACGATCCCCGCCTGCGGCGCTTTGTACAGCGCATACAGCTCCGCCATCTTCCTGATCTGCAAGGCTCTCCCCTCCATCATATGG